>DATIZY010000163.1:0-4287 GCA_035516895.1 Thermoanaerobaculia bacterium
TCGCGATCGCCCACCTGCCGGGACGCACGGGCTACCTCGGGTTTCGAAGCGATGCTCCGGCCGGAACGCAGCTCGCCCGCGACGGCGCGGCGATCAGCGCCGGCGATGTCGCGCTCGCGATGGAAGCGCCGGTGACCGCGCCGTGCGAGCAGCTGCCGCAACCCGAAATTTTTCTGCCCGCCGTGGGTGACGTGGTCGGCGCCGCTCATTTCACGACCGACGTCATCGCGCACTTCCGGCCGAGGGACGGTTCGGCCGGAGTGTTGCCGGTCCAATTCACTCTTCGAGACCGCCTCGGCGGAAACCCGCGAATTGCGACGGCCACGCTGAACTCATCTATCGGCAGCGCGATTCATCCCGACTCGCTGACGACGCTCCTCAGTGTCCCGCCTCCTTACTTCGGATCCCTCGACATCACATTCGACGGCGCCGTTCCCGGAACAGAAACGCGCGCGATGTCTGCCGCGGCCAACATCAGTGCCCCGGCGACCGCGGGAGGCGGTTTCACCGGATCCGCAATTGCCGGCGTTTCCTGCGACGGCATCGGGCACGAGATCGCAATCCCATTTCACGTTTCCGCGAACCATCGCCTGAACATCGGCATCGCCTCGGCACAGCTCCACAGCTGTGGCATCTTCGCGCCGGCGACTTCGGCGGAGGTCTGGGTCAATGACGGGCCTCATGTCGTCGTGCCGATGCCCGGCGAGTCGACGCAGATCGGTGACATCACCGGCTCCGGCGGAACGCCTTATGGTTCGATCGGTGTGACGGACGGCGTGGTGTTCATCCGCGTGACCGATGAGGCGACGCGCATCGCCGCGTACGGGTCGCTTCTCGACAATGCATCGCAGGATTCGTCGGTGTTTCTCGGAACGATTTTGCAGTAGCTCGCCGCTCTTCTAGTGCGGGGCGACGACGGTGATCTCCTGTGTGTCGTTGTTCGTGACGCTGACGAACGCCCAGATCCGCTTGCCGTCGTTCGGCGTGATCTCGATCCTTCCGCCGTCGAACATCGGCAGGTCGCCGATCTGCGCGTAGCCGGGATGAAACCCGTCGGCCGGATCGGGCAGATCGGTGTCGAAGTCCGCCACGATTTGCGTGCTGTCGTTGTTGATCAGCCGGACGTGAACCGCGGTGCCGGCATCGAGCGAGTAGATTCGCAGCGTCTCGCGAAAGTTCCCGCTCGATGGAACGTCGACCAGCGCGAGGAAATCGCCGCGGAACTCGCGCTCCGGCACGATCGGAATTCGTGTGCCGAACGACTGTACGGAACGCGAGATGTCTGCGGCGCGCAGCGACGCGGCGAGGCGGTCGAACGCGCCGCGAGGAATGTAGAGTAGCCGCCCCGGGTCGCCGTCGTAAGCGGGAAAGAGACTCGCAGGCGCACCTTGACGCGCCTTCAAAGTCATCGGCGCCGGTCCCGGCAGCGGACTGCATTCACCGATGAAATTGCATGGCCACGGTGCAAATGCGAAAAGATCGATGTCACTGCCTGCCGTGTTCCAGATCGACAGTGACGTGACAAACTGCGAACCGAAGGCGCCCGTCGTCGGCGGGGTAAAGATCGGCAGCAGCAGCCGTTCGAAATCACCATTGTCGGCGTACGTGAAGCCGTTCGCGGTCTTCGTGAAATCGTTCGAGGAGTCGACGCTCACATCGACGGAGACCGGAGCGAACCGCGGCGCGGTTGCGACGAGCGTGTTCGCATCGCCGAACGTCGTCTCCGCGCGCACGCCCGCAAACCACACTTGCGCGCCGGGCGCGAATCCGCTTCCGCGAACGGTCACCGTCGTGCCGGCAGTTCCTGAAGCTGGAGAAACCGAGGCGATGGAAATCGCGAGGAGGAGGGCGGGGCCAATCATGGCGCGAATTTCATTTGACGTTCACGTCGCGCAGAAACTCCGCCCGCGGCTGCTGCAGGGAATCGGGCGCCACGCCGCCGCGGCCGGACGCTTCGACGATCAGGATGTGCGACAGCTCGCCGTAATCGGGCGACTTTTCGTGGCGCTCCAGGCCCCGCAGCTCGTCGTGCGAGCTCTCGCCGTACGCGCAGCGCACGACATTCGCGAATCCCGCGTCGAGCAGCGACGCGCGCAGCGTCGTCTCGTTGTAGAGAAACTGATGTCCCCATCCATGGAACGCGCGATTGAGCGCGAAGCACGCCTGCGCCGCTTCCGGCTCTGTCAGGCCGAGCCGGTAGTGCGTCACCCACACCCAATCGAGGTTGGGAGTCGACAGCCGCAGCACGCCGTCGTCGCGCAGAATGCGGCGGCATTCGCGCATGAGCGTCAGCGCATCGGCGTACGCGAGATGCTCGATGAAATGCTCGGCGAAGACGAACGACACCTCTTGGTACGGCAGCGATTTCTTCGTGACGTCGAGCACTTTGTCGACGCCCGGATACTTCACGTTGTCGACGTTCTCCCATCCCGCGAGAATCTGCGGGCCGCAGCCGATGTGAAGTCTGGTCATTGCGCGAGTGGAAGCTCGAGAAAGCTCGGATGCTGCGCGTCGTGATAGAGCGTGATGTGCGCGGTGCGCGCGTCCTTCGCCGTCTCGTGCGCGACGTCGCCGCCCGAGTTGTAGTTTTTCTCGAGGAACATCGTGTTCACCGATCCGACCACGAGCCGCAGGCGGCTGCCTTTGGCAATCCGCCGCGAGATGAACGTGAATCCGTCGAACACGTAGCGGTTGATCTCACCCGGTTTGACGAGCTTCGCCTCGCGCACCGAGTCGCGATAGCGCGCCCGCATCAGATCGCCGGTGAGCTGCACGCTCGATCCGTCCGGTTTGATTTCGTACAGACCGACGGAGAGGTCGCTGTCGGGGACATCCATCGCGATCGATGCCGTGAAGCGCACGAATCCGGTGAGCTCCGTGTCCTTCTCGAACGGCGCGCTGTGGTAGACGGCCCCTTCACCGTACAGGCGCAACGCGCCGCGCTGATCGGTGAGATTGTTCGCGATGTCTTCGCTGTCGAGCTCCGCCGGCCGCACGTCGAGCGGGTCGTACGTCCAGCGATCCGGCGCGGAATTCGTGACGGTGGAGACGAGCGAGCCGGAATGAAACGCGTCGCTGGCGCCGGTCGCCGATGAATCGAGGTAGAAGCGCTGCGGCGTCGTCGGAATCGCCTCCAGCGAATCGGCATACTTCCACTCCTCGGCGCCCGTCACGTAGTACGCGACGCGCTTCTTGAGGAACTCCGGCTTGGGGCCGCCTTTCATCGTCCAGTCGTACCACTCGTTGTGCAGCTTGTTCAGATCGACGAGCGAGGCGTCGGCGAATGTCAACCCGCCGATCTCTTTGCGCGGCGTGCGCGTCGCCGGATGGTCCCACGGTCCGATGATGATGTAGTGCTTCGCCGTGTCATCGGCCGTGCCGTACTTCATGTGCGCGCGGTAGTACGTGAACGCGCCCGGCTGATCTCCGTCGTAGTGGCCGGTGATCGTCAGGATCGGAATGTCGAGCGCGCGATACGCGTCGGGCGTGGGCACCATCGCGTCGAGATATGCGTCGGGAGTCGGGTGTTTCAGCCACATCGGAAAGACCGTCGATTTGTTGCCGACGATCGCATCGATCTCCGCGAATGGCTTGTGATTCATGTACATGTCGCGGAAGCGATCGATCCAGAACGCGCTCTCGCCGAACAGCTTCGCGTTCGGCGCGGTGCCGCTCGTGAACGTGAGCCACTGGATGTCGTACGAGTAAAAAATGTTGTGGAAGAACGGGAAGTCGACGCCGGGATGGACGGCGGCGGCGGGAACGATGGTCGCGAGATGCGGCGGGCGTTCTTTCGCCGTCGACCACTGATCGAAGCCGGCGTACGAGCCGCCCCACATCGCGATCTTGCCGTTCGACCACGGCTGCTTCGCGAGCCATTCGACCGTGTCGTAGCCGTCGCGCCCGTCGTTCGCAAACGGCTCGAATGTCCCTTCCGAGTTGCCGCGCCCGCGCACGTCGACGAGCGCGAACACGTAGCCGTGCCGCGCGAAATAAAGCGCGCGATCCAGATACGAATCGGCGAGGTACGGCGTGAGCGTGAAGACGACCGGCAGCGGATCTTTCTGTCCCGCCGGCTGAAACACCGTCGCGTTGAGATGGACGCCGTCACGCATGGGGATCTTCACCGCCCACTGCATTTCGACGGACGCGGGAGGCTCAGCCAGAGCCGTCGCGGCGAAGAGAAAAACAGTCACGATAATATGTTTCATTTTGCTCCTGTCCGCACGGTCGTTTGAGCGCGGCGCCACGGGAGATGCTTCGCTTCGCTCAGCATAAACTCCTGCA
>DATIZY010000164.1:0-3956 GCA_035516895.1 Thermoanaerobaculia bacterium
GAGGCGGTGGTCGCGGCGGCAATCGGCGGCGTTTCGATGTGGGCGAAAGCGCGGCGGGCGGAGACGCGGTTCATGTCCGGTGCCGCGCGGCGGTTCTTCATCAGCTACTTCGCGCCGCTCATCGCGGGCGCGATATTGACCGTTACGATCGTTCGCAGCGGCGACATCGACGTGCTTCCGGCGACGTGGCTCCTGCTGTACGGCGCGGCGTTCGTCTCGAGCGGCGCGTTCTCGCTGCGCGTCATTCCGGTGATGGGCGTCTGCTTCATGCTCGCCGGTGGTATCGCGGCGCTGCTGCCGTTGTCCGTGGCGAATCTGGTGTTGGGCGCCGCGTTCGGCGGACTGCACATCGTGTTCGGAATCATCATCGCGAGGAACTATGGCGGCTAGAACGGCGAGCGGCGAGCGGCGAGCGGCGAGCAGAATCGTCGAGAATCCAGTTCCGGATTTCGACCGGCTCATTCACGAGAAGACGCGGCTGGCGATCGTCAGCGCGCTGGCCGTGAATCCGAGCCTCACGTTCAACGAGCTGAAGGCGATCCTCAAGGCCACCGACGGCAACGTCAGCGTGCACACGCGCAAGCTCGAGGAGGCGAATTACCTCACCACGAAGAAGTCCTTCGAGGGCCGCTTGCCTCGAACCGAATACTCGCTGACTGCAGCGGGCCGCCGCGCGCTCGAGCGCTATCTCGATCACATGGAAGCGCTCATCAAAGCGACCCGGGGTTGATCACTCCGCCGGGACATACGTCGAATCCTGCGTCCGATTGTCGACCACCGAGCCGTACGCGGCCACTCTTCCGGTCCCGCTGATCGCCGTGACCGCGATGCGTCCGTTGTACACGGCCGAGGTGAAGCCCATTCCGGCGAAGGCGCTGTTGAGCTGGAGGAACTGACCCGCGGCGAGCGACACGGTCGTGTGGGCGGCGACCTTCGAGTCGGGTGTGAAGGCGGCGATGTCGAGCGTCACCGGACTGCCCGTGACTTCGACCAGCCCGAGGTTCGAACGGAACGCCGGGGATTGCTCGAGCTGGACGACCTGCAGCGGCCGGTCGCCGACACCGACCGCGTCGGACGACGTGACACCCGGGATGAACTGGCCGAACGTTCCGCCGTCGTCGCGACGTGAGTACGTGCGCGCGGTGAGGACGAGCGGCGCGTTGTTGTCGGTCGTCGCCACCACGGCGCCACCGCCGACGTCGTGCCACAACGTCGGAATCACATTGTCGATCGACCACACTTCTCCCGCAGCGAGCTGTTGCTGGACGGGCTGAAACGCCGGATTCGCGGGGAACGACAGGGTGACGTTCGTTGCGGTCGCGCCGCCGTTGAACACGCGCATGTCGGTGTGGAAGTTCGCGGCGCCGTTGTTGAGCTCCGCGACGCCGGGAACGACGAAGCGCGTTGCGGCGATCGTCGAGGGATCGACCGGGAAGACGAGCAGCGGATCGCTCGTGACGTTGTCGAGTACGGACGCGTACGCCGTCAGCCGGCCGGTGTCGCTCGTCACCTGAACCTGGATGCGGCCATCGCTGACGCTTGTATTCGGGAAGAAGCTCGCGAGGCTGGGCTGCTGATGCTCGAAGGGTTGCAGACTGTAGGGGCGCGTCGCGATGACGTTGTTCTTGTCGTCGAGCAGATTGACGACGAAGTCGACCGGCTGGCCCGACCCCTCGACGAAGCCGAGGTTCGTGCGGTAGGCGCTGCTTTGTGCGACCTGCTGCAGGCTGATCTTGCTGGTGTCGCTCTTCGCCAGGAAATCGATCAGCGGAATCGCCGGGATGAATTGTCCGAACGTTCCTGTCGATGTGGTGTTGTACGTCCGGCTGGCGGCAACGGTCGCGAAGGAAACGTCTGTGCCCGTTTTGCCCGCATAGTTCAACGGCCGGATCTCCAGCGTGCCGATGCCGCCTTCGCCGAGCGATCCGGCGCCGAACCAGTTTTTCACGATGTCGTCGAGCGCTTTCGTTTCGCCGGCGTCGATCGTGATCGTCGTCTGCTTGCCGCTTTGCGTCCCGTCCGTGCCGGAGGGCGTGTAGGTCAGCAGGTACGAAATCGACTGCGACGCGGTGTTGGTGATGCGCACGTCCGATTGGAATTGTGAGTTCACGCCGTCCGCATGTGCGATCGCGGGAACGAGCACCGTGTTCGGCGGCGCGTTCGCGTCCTTCGGCACCGGCGTCACGGGAGTGACGAGGCTGACCGAGACCGGCACGGTCGTCGTCGTGGTGCCGAGAACCCCTTCGCCCGCGGCTGCCTGAGTCTTCGTGACCGAGACGGTCGATTCGATCGATCCGGCAGGCAATCCCGACGTGTTGATGTTGAGCGTGACGTTCATACCATCCGGCGGCAGCGTTCCGGCCGCCGGACTGATCGTGATGTAGGGCTTGTCGCTGGTGACGGAGAACGTGTCGGTCGCGTCGAGCGCGGTCTTGCCGCTCGCGGCAAATCCGGGAATGAACAGAGTCTGTGTGATCGTGCACGACTGCGGGCACGGCGTTCCGGTGAGGCTGAAGGAGTTGCTCGATGGAGGCGGAGGCACCGTCAGCAGAATCGACGCCGGAGTCGAGAACGGACCGGCCGGCGGCGTTGTCTGGAAGCAGCTGGCGAACGCCGCGACACGGTAATAGAAACGCGTGTCGGCTGCGATCGCGGAATGCAGGAACGTCTTCGAAGTGCTGCCGTCGCTGATCGTCAGCGTGGTCGCGTCGCTGAAATCGCTCCTCGTGGCTTCCTGCAGCGTATACATCGTCGACACATTCGGATCACCGGTCCAGCTCACGACGTAGCTGTTCGTGCTCATCTGGGATGCCGGGAGGCTGATCATCGGAGCGTTCGAATTGCCACACGTGACCGTCGCCGTCACGGTCGAGCTGTCGCTGCTGCCGCAGCCGTTGGAGGCTCGCACCCAGAAATGCGTAGTGCCGACGGACGTCAGCGACGCGGTGACGAACACCGCGTTCGTCGCGCCGGTCACGGGACTCGATGTGTCGCCCGCGTTTCCGCGATACCACTGATATGAGGTCGCGCCGTCCGCATCAACGGAAAACGTCGCTGAATTCCCGACCGTCACGGTTGCGTTCTGTGGCTGCGTGCTGATCGACGGGGCCGCACACTCCCGGACGGTGACGATTGCGGTGAGGCTGTTGCCCGCGCAGCCGTTGTTGCTCGCGCTGACCCAGAAGCTCGTCGTCTCCGAGAGCGGTCCGACGGGCAGCATCGATCCGAAGTTCATGTACTCGTCGGAGCCGAGGATCGCCGACATCACCTGCTCGTCATGCAGGGTCGCGAGCATTCCGAGATAGAAGCTGAGGGATGTCGAATCGGCGTCGTGGCGAAGGAACGCATGGAACCAACCCTGCACGAGCCTCGTCCGCGCCTCTGCGCTCGTGAGAACGTCCCTCGCGACGGCAGCGCGCGCGTTTGTCGCGAGGGCCGCGAGATCGGACGCGGTCTCCGCGGCATTGGGCGTGCGGCCGAGAAGGTCGTTGAACACGCGGTTGAGCCAGAGCGTGTTGGTGCCGCCGGAGAGCGCAAAGTACTCGGGACTCGAAAGGATCGCCGCCGCCAGCGGCTCGTCGGTCAATCCGGCGGCCAGACCGGGCAACCAGAACGCAATCTCGCTTGGCGCGGCAGCGCGGTGCAGGTAAGCGCTGTAGTCGCTCGTAATCAGCAGCGTCCGGTACTCGTCGGAGCTCAACAACTGAAGCGCTGCATCGGCGTGCGATGTTCCGCCTCCGATCGCGCTTGCAAGAGTGGAGATCTCGGCGGGAGTCGCGTTGCGATGCAGGACGTCGATGTAGAGCTTCTGCACGAATCCTTCGGCCGTTGATCCAACTCCCATGAGCGGGTTCGTGGTATCGGGAGCCGTGCCGCGGTACCACTGATACGAGGTCGCGTCGGGAGCGAAGGCCGTCAGATACGTGAGCTGGCCGGCGTCGACCGTCATCCCGGCG
>DATIZY010000165.1:0-2780 GCA_035516895.1 Thermoanaerobaculia bacterium
CCGAGGTGCGCGGCCGCGTGCGGATCGCGCCGATGAGCGCTGCGATCGCCACGGATGGAATCTCAAACTCTACTCGCGCGGCCGGCTCGGTCATCGTGCCGGTCGCCTCAGCCGCGATTCCGCTCCTGACCATTTCCTCATGCCGCGCGAGCAGGCCTAACACCGATCTGATATCGTTCGCACTCCGTTAGGCCGAAACGAAGGAGGAAGAACATGTCCTCTCGCTCCCGTCGAGATTTCCTCGCGTCCGCCGCCGCGGCCGTGGCCGGAATGGCCGTCGCCCGGCAGGCCTGGACCCAGCAGCAGAAGAAGCCGCTGACCGGCTGCGATTACGTCCAGGACCTCGCGAAGCACTGGGACGTCGTTCGTCCCGCGCTCGCCAGCCGCTATCACCGCCTGCACCACTGCTTCTTCCACTACGTCCGCAACAACTGGGACACGCTCGACGGCGCGGCGAGAAGCGCGATCGCCGATCTGCAGTGGGACGCGCCGCGGCCGTCGATGATCAAAGCGAAATGGGACAAGCGAACCGGCCGCACGACCGTGTTCTGGGCCACCGCGAACGGTTCGGGCGAGGATTTTCTCTTCTACCACCGGTGGATGATCGCGATGGTCGATGCGATGCTCGCGTCGCACGGACTGGGCCCCGTCGAACCGTGGTCCGACAAAGACGCGATCCCCGCCCCGCGCGCCGGATGCGACGACGAGGCCGTTCCGCCGTTCATTCCGCGCTTCGAAGATCCGAAGAGCGGCAATCCGATCGATCTGCCGTTCCTGCAGCTCCGTGTCGAGCAGATGAAGAAGCCGTCGTTCTTCTGGGACAAATTGAACTGGTGGGGCGCCGAGCTCCGCGACTACGCCGCCCTCGAGGAAACTTCCCTCGGCGCGTTAGGCGCGCGCATCGAAGGCGGCGTCCACAATCAGATGCACATCCGTTGGTCGGCCTATCCGACGAACGGCTGGACGCTCATCCGGAACGAGGACGATTTCCGCACGAAATGGGACGATCCCGGCTACGACACGCTGTTCGACGAGTACTCGTCGCACATCGGCCCGTACTTCTACCGCCTGCACAAATGGGTCGACAACCGCATCGAAGACTGGGCCGAAGCGCACGGCGATGAGGTCGTGCGCTACACGACGCCCTGGGGCTTCGACTGGTTCCGCACCGGCAAATGGGTGCAGATCGACAAGCCGTGGACCGGCGCCTGGGGTTTCGACCGCATCACGCCCGACGAGGAGCGGCGCCGCGTCAGTGTCATGGAGAAAGTTGCCGCGGCCATGTTCCCGCCGTCCGAGGCGCTGCTGCCGCCGGAGCAGCGGGAGGATCGGATCCTGTCGATTCGCGATCTCGTCGACTAGCGGCGGCGGCTCCGCGGTCTGGTATCGTTTCCGCGGGTCCATGTCTCCCGAAGTCACGGCGGTGGTCACGACGCACGGCCGTCCTCTGCACGTGCAGGAGGCGCTGGCGTCGCTGTCGGCAGAGACGCACCGCGACATCGAAATCGTGGTCGTCGATGACGGCGGCGCGTTCGACCCCGGCGCATGCTCCCGCGATGTGCCGCTTCGTGTCGTGCGCGGTTCCGATCTCGGCGTCGGCCGCGCGCGGAACCTCGGCCTCTCCGCGGCGCGCGGCGAGTTCGTCATCTTTCTCGACGACGACGACGTTGCGCTGCCTCATCGCATCTCCCGTCTCGTCGCCGCTGCGCGAAACCATCGCGCCAGCCTCTGCTTTGGAATGACACGCAGAGTCGGCGGTCCCTCCGAAATCCTCGAATGCGTTCCCACGCATCTGCGTTCGCCGGGAGCCGTGGAGTTCTGCGATGTCCTCACGTGCGCGCCTCACGTCAACGCAGTGCTCGTGCGAACCGAGACGCTGCGATCCGTCGGCGGATTCGACGCCGGAGCGACACACTTCGACGACTGGTCCGCGTGGCTTCGCATCGCCGATCGAAACGCGGTGATCTGGAGTCTTGCGGACACGGTTGCAGAATGGCGGATCCATGCGCACGGCCTCTCCGCTCACATCCTGCGGAACGGGGCGATGAAGGTCCGTTTGCTGTCGCTCTTCGAGCGCCTTGAATCGTGCCTGTCCGTCGGGAACGCGCGCGCGGCGGCAGCGGCGCGAAGCGTGGTGGCCTCTGCCGAGATTCTCACGTACGACGATTACGCCGGAACCATGGCCGGAGTGCGGGAGCGGCTGCACTCCGGGGCGACGTGTTTCGGTGACCGTTCATGCCGCCGGGCGGCGACCGCGAGAGTCAGCGTGGCGTAGCGGGCACGCTGCGGGGCGTCAGCCGATCGGCGTATGATCCCGGGCATCCAACCAACCGTTTCTTCGAGAGGTTCTGATGCTGCTCGTCCTCGCTCTCCTCGCGTTTCTCTTTGCAACGCCACTCGCTGCGCAGTGCACCGGGATCGCGGTGCCGGCCAATTTCGGCGGCGTCGCCGGCGCGGCGGCCGGATATGCGGATAACTTCGCGTCCTTTCCGGAGACCTTCATTGACCAATCGAGGCCGGCAACAGCGGCGATGGACGTTTCGGAGATCGATTTTCGCATGACCCTGGCAGCGGCTCCGTTCAGCGTTCGTTTTGTCGCGTTCAATCCATCCGGGACGAGCTACACGGCTCGGAACGTCAGCGCCTCGATGTCGTTCACGCCCGCGCTCTTCGGCGTGTCTCAGTTGTACACGGCGACTCTCAACCCGCCGCTGCACTTCCAGGCCGGCGACCTTCTCGGTGCGACCTTTTCTTCGGCGGGCGGCGGCGGTCTCGCGATC
>DATIZY010000166.1:0-22490 GCA_035516895.1 Thermoanaerobaculia bacterium
CGCGATATCACTTCATCCAACCACGGCTACGACGACTCCCCGCAGTACTCGCCCGACGGAAGGTACATCGCCTACCGCACACAGACGACTCCGCGGTACGAATCGGCGCTGCTCCAGCTCGCACTTTACGACCGCACAACCGGCACTTCGCGCATCGTGTCGCAGGGCTTCAACAACTGGATCGACGATTTCAAATGGGCCGGCGACTCGAGATCGATCTTCTTCACCGGTCCGGTCGAAGGGCGCAATCCCATCTTCCGTCTCGATCTCGCCGGCAACACGATGACGAAGGTCCTCGACCATCAGACCGTCGACGCATTCGAAGTGGCGCGCGACAACGACACGATTTTCTACATCCATCGATCGATCGCCGAGCCCGCGGAGATCTTCCGGGCGCAAACGCAGCTCACGCATTTCAACGACGAGCTGCGCCGCGACGTCGACATCCGGCCGGCCGAGATCACGACGGTGGGCGGCATTCAGGTCTTCATCATCAAGCCGCACAACTTCGATCCTTCGAAGCGCTATCCGCTGATCCTCAACGTGCATGGCGGGCCGCAGGATCAATGGGCGGACGCGTTTCGCGGCGACTGGCAGGTCTATCCCGGCGCCGGATACATCGTGGCATTCGCGAATCCGCACGGCTCGACGGGATTCGGCCAGGAGTTCACGGCCGAGATCTCCGGCGACTGGGGCGGGCAGGTCTATCGCGATCTCATGCGCGTCACCGACGAGCTGGTCAAGCTCCCGTACGTCGACACAACGCACATGGGCGCGATGGGATGGTCGTTCGGCGGCTACATGATGAACTGGTTCGAAGGCCACACCGATCGCTTCAAAGCGATCGCATCGATGATGGGCCTCTACGACCTTCGCTCGTTTTACGGCGCGACCGAGGAGCTATGGTTTCCGGAGTGGGATCTGAAGGGGCAGCCGTGGAACTCGCCGTTATATGAACAATTCTCACCATCAAATTATGTGAAGAATTTCAAGACGCCGTGTCTCGTCATCACCGGTGAACGAGACTTCCGCGTGCCGTACACGCAGGGACTGCAGATGTTCACGGCGCTGCAGAAGATGCACGTGCCATCGCGATTGATTGTCTACACGAACTCCGGCCACTGGCCGAGCTGGTACGAGATGGCGCTCTACTACACGGCGCATCTCGAGTGGTTCCATCAGTGGCTCGGCGGTGCGCCGCCTCCGTGGTCGACCGAGGCATTTCTGCGCAACGAGGTGTTCGACACGGCGACCGGCAAGCGCATCGAGCCGGAGAAGGCGCCGGAGAACACGCAGGGGAAGCCCGACGCGAAGCCGAAGGGCTGAGATGGAGCGACGGACGCTCAGTCCGCCGGCGGTCCCGCCGCGAGGGGGCCGACATGGCGCTCGACCTCGCCGTTCATCCGGCCTGCCATCATCAGGAAAAGCATCCGGTAGTCGGCGGCGAGCGAATAGAACGGGTGGCCGAAGGTCGCGGGCTTGTTGTGTTGCACGAAAAAGTGGGCGTACCAGGCAAACGCGTAGCCGACGACCGGCACCGCGATGAGAAACCAGAGGTTTACGGCCAAGGCGACTCCCAGCATCACGACCGCAAGCACGGAACCCGTGGCGTGGAGGATGCGGGTCAGCGGTTGCGAGTGCGCCCGGACGTAGTACGGCCAGAAATCGGCGAAGGTGCGGATTTCCATGCGGACCGCCGAAATTCTGTCATGAAGGCGCGTGGCACTTCAATTGCTCGATTTTTCTTCCATGGCAAACGACTTCGAGCAGCTTCTCCGCGACGTCCTTGGCCCGTCCGTCGAGCGTTTCAACCAATTCTCCGCCGACCAGATGAAACGCCTGCAGAACAAGTTGCAGGAGCTCGCGCGCGAAGCGATACGCGACGATCTGACGCATCTCCGCGCCGAGATCGCGGAGCTGCGCGCACGTGTGGCCACCCTCGAAGCCGAACGTGCGCGCAACGCCTCGGACAGCATCCAATCCGCGTTTTAGACGAGGGGAGCTTAGAACGGATATCCGAGCGTGATGAAGTAGGCGAACGCGCGCTCGAAGATCGGCTTGCCGGTGGCTTCGTTGAAGCCGATCACCCGCCGATTGAACGGAAAGCCGACGTCGAATCGCACCGGGCCGACCGGCGACAGGTAGCGCAGCCCGGTTCCGGCGCCGTAACGCAGATCGTTGAAGTGGATCGTCGAGTCGGCGAACGTATTGCCGATATCGATGAAGAGCGCGCCGCCGAGGCTCGAGAAGATCGGGAAGCGGTATTCGGCGTTGGCGATGAACACGCCGAGGCCGCCGATCGGTGCGACGGTGCCGTCGCCCGTTGCGATCAGCGTCGGTCTGCAGCTCGTGTCGGCCGGGTCGAGGCAGACGGTTCCGAGCAGATCGAGCGGGAATGCACGATGCGATGAGTCGCCGCCGGCCGTGAATCGCTCGCTCAGCGGCACGCCGCTGATCAGCTCACCGTCGCTGAAATGCCGCCCGATGTCCTGAATCAGACCAAGGCGGGCCGACACGGCGAAGACCGAGCCTCCACTGACCGGCAGGTAGTACGAGCCCTGCGCGAACTCCTTCATGAAGTTCGCGTCCGCTGCGAAGGCGCGGAACGCGTACGCGACCGACGCGCTGGTGAAGAATCCGCGGTGGGGGTCGATCGGATCGTCCCGCTTGTCCCAGAAGAACGTCGGCGTGAGGCTGGAGATTTTGATGTTGGCGATCGAACGATCGAGGCCCGGAACGAGCTCGTTTTTGATCTGCGAGCAGATGTCGTTCGCCTGCTGGACGATGCAGTCCGAAATGCGATACTCGTAACGAATCGACCAGCGCGTCTGCTCGCGCGCCACTTTCGACATCTCAATGAACGTGCCGCGTTGCCGGATCCGCGCGCCGCGGCGAACGTCGTTCGTCTGAAACACCGTGAAGTCCACCGGTACCTGCAGCGGTCCGACGAACGGCTCGCGATAGGTGAGCGTCGCGTCCTGCCGCGATTTGTCCTGACTGCCGACCAGCTCCAGGCCGAGGTAGCGGCCGGTGCCGAAGAGGTCGCGGTGGGCGGCGGACACCGATCCCAGCAGCGAGAGGTGACTCAAACCGCCGACGAGTCCCGACGTGAAGCCGGTCGAGGCGGTCGCAGTCAGGTCTTTGCCTTCCTCGACGGAGATCACGACATTGCGGTCGCTGACCGACGTGCCGGCCTCTTCGCCCTGCACATCGACGCGATTGAAGATGCCCAGCCGGTACAGGTTGCGCTGTGCCTCGAGGATCGAGGTGTAGCTGAACGGATCGCCTTTCGAGATCTCCGCCGATTTCGTGATGACCTTGGTGTTCGTGTACGTGTTTCCGCGCACGACCACCTGATTGACCTTGACTTCGGGCCCCTCGGCGATGACGTAGGTAACCGTCGCCGTAGTTTTGTCGGCGCCGATCTCTTCGCGCGGCTTGATCTGCACTTCGACGTTGCCGCGATCGCCGTAGAAGCTCTGCAGCGCGATGATGTCGGCGCGCTCGAGCTGCGGATTCAGCGGATCGCCCGCTTTGAGCTGCAGCTTCGGCAGCTGCCGCGCGGGCACCTGCTGATTTCCCTCGATGTTTACGGCGGTGAGAATCGTCTGCGCACCTTCGACGATCGGGAAATTGACCGTCATCGTATGGTCGGCTTTCGTCGTGACGACCGGCGTCTCGACCTGGACGTCGGAGAATCCGTGCAGACGGTAGTACGACTCGATGGCGTCGCGGTCGGCGCTCAGCTGCGTTTTTGTGATTCCGCTCGGGCGGCGGAACAGAGTCGAGAGCAGCGATCGGATGCCGCCGGGGACGGATGTGGTGATGATCTTCGCGAGGTCGTTGTCGCTGACTTTCTGATTTCCGGTGAAGTTCACGGCGGTCAGGTGGTACCGCATGCCGGGACTGATGTGGAACGTGATCGTCCAGACGTTGTTGACCAGCTGCTCATCGGTGTCGACGGCCGCGTTGTAGTAGCCGTGCAGCTGATAGTTCTGCACGATGTCCTCGGTCGCGCGGTCGATCACGTCTTCGCTGTAGGGCTGGTTCTTGCGGAAGGGAATCAGCCCACGCACGTCGCGCTCCGGAACGCCGGTGACCTGAACCTTCACGATCGGGCCGGTGTTCGCTCGATAGTGCAGCGCGACCTTCTTCGTCGTCGTGTCGTACGTGTAGTTGAGCAAGCGAATGTCGGCCTTGCGATAGCCACGGCGCACGAGGAACGTTCGCATCCGATCCGCATCCGTCCGCGCCTCGGCCACTTCGAATGTCTTGCCGGGACCGCGGTGCATCTGTTCGATGAGCTGTGCCGGCTGGAACGGAGCGAGATCGCCCTCCAGTTGCACGGAACCCACGGTCGCGCGCGGCCCGCGATTGACGTGAAATGTGACGGTGGCGCGACTCAGCGCGCGGTTGAAGACCGTTTCCGGATCGACCGTCGCTTCGAGATATCCGGAGCGATTGAGGAACGCCTGGATCGCGACCGCGCTGTGATCGACGGCGTCGAGCGAGACGACGTCGCCGAGGTGGAAGGTGAGCTCGCGAGTCGCGCGGGTGCTGTCCGCGTTCGAGAGACCCTCGAAGTGAATTTCTCCGACGCGGTAATTGACGAAAAGCGAGAACGTGAGCGCGACGCCGCCGTCGTTCGGCTCGTCGGTGACGCGGATGTCGCGGAAGTCGCCGGTCGAGAAAAGGCTCTTGATGGAAGCCTGCACGTCGCGAAGCGACAGCGGCTCGCCAATCTTCTGCGTGGCGTACTGCCGCAGCACCGTCGTATCGAAGTTCGAATCCGCAGTGAAGTTGATTCCGGTGACGGCCGGCTCGCCGGGTGGAGGGGCCACGGGTTCGTTGGACGCGGCGGAGGGAGGCGGCGCCAGCGGCTCCTGCAGTCGGGCGAAGCTCGCGAGCGGATTTTTGCCGCGGCCGCCCCAGGTCCAGTGCCCCTCGTAACGGCGGCGGTATCGCGCTTCGGCGCGGTATTCGCTGACCATCTCGTCGCGCGTGAACTGCAGGATCCACTCGGGATTGACCTGCCATTCGACGACAATGCGCCGTTTGTGGTCCTGCGTGTTGTAGACGACGAACAGGGTGAATTCGTTCGACAGCCGCTTCTCGATGCTCACTTTCGGACCGGGATCGCCGGTCGTGTCGAGCAGGCCGGGATCGTACGAAAACGAATCAACGAACGGCAGCACGCGCGAGGCGAGGATGCGCGCCGCCGACTGGTAGAGCAGCGACCGTCCGGCGAGTCCCGCGGTGCTCGTCGCCGCCGCGCCGGTTGGAGTGGTCACGCCGCCGAGGCCCAACAGCGAAAACAGAGTGACGTCACTCGTCGGCGGATCGGACGTGATCGTCGGCGTGATGCGATCGATGGTGCCGGTGATGTTCACGGTGACGTCGATCGGTCCGCTTTCGATGTCGGAGATTCCGCCGGTCACGCGCGCTTCGAGGGTGACGTCGAAGTAGGGATCGATGCGAAACGGATTCTGGAAGTTGATCGTCCCGCGCGTCAGCGTGTAATCGATGTTCTGGAAGCGAACGCGCCCGCCTTCGTCCAGCGTGACTTCGCCGAGGAGCACGGGGTTCGCGAGGGTGCCGGCGACGTCGATGGTGCCGCCGCCGGTCAGATCGGCAATGTTGTTCCGCAACGCGAGCGTGTCCTGCGCCGTCATGTGAATGCGGAGCGAGACTCTGTCCTGCCACGCCGCGCCGGCGACCGGCGTGACTCCGCGACGCGACAGGATCACGCCTAACAGCATGTTGCCGATGTCGATGTCCTTGTAATAGAGCCCGCGCGCGACGGCGACGTCGCCGGTGAGCGTCATCCGCTGCATGTCGCCGGCCAGCTGCAGCGTGAAATTGCCTTCGACGGTCACGCCTTCGAAATAGCGGATGGCGACATTCGTTCCCTGCAGCGTGATTCGTACGCGCTGCGGCAGGATGCCGGCGAGCGTGATCGTTCCTCCCGCGGCGACGTTGCCGCCGCCCACCGTCGCGCGAAGGTTCTCGATGTCGACGCGATCGCCGCGAAACACGAGGCGCCCGGTGATGTGATCGATCAGCTGCGGGAAACCGCTGAATCGGATCTGCGCCTGTTCGAATTCAGCGGTGCCGGAGATCGTCGGCGCGCTCAGAGTGCCGCCGACGCCGACAGCCAGGATGATGTCGCCGCCGGCGCGGAGGTCTTTCACGAACAGCGTGAGCAGCGCCGCTTCCAGCGTTCCCCGAGCGTTGATGTTCAACCGCTTCGCGCCGGTGAGCTCGGCGGACCCGCTGACGCCGAATGTCGACTGCGTCCCGACGAGCGCAAGCTGGAATTGATCGAAGAGGATCTCGCCGTTTCGCAACGCGATGTGCAGCGGCTGCAGCGGCGCGAACGCGTGATCGGAAACGTGCACGTCGAACTGCGGGAACGTCGCGTCGATGCGGATCGCTTCGAGCGAAGACATCTTCCCGCCGAGCTGCAGGTTCGCGGTAACGCTTCCGCTCAGAGGCACCGTCGCCGTGTTCGGCGAGATCGAAACGAGCTTCGCCAGATCGGGAACTTTGATCTGCACCGTGCCGCTGAGCGTTCCATCGGTGGCGACGCTGCCGTTCCCCTCGATGGTCACGAGATCGGCGAGCGAGCCGCGCACGATCAGCTGACCGTTTCGGATCGCGATGTACAGCGTCGGCGGCGGCGAGCCGGCGGGCAACGTCAGGCCGCGAAGCGTGGCCTGATTCAGCGTCGCCGTCGCGACGAGCTCCGGCTGCTGGAACGTTCCGGCGCCGGTCGAGGTGATCGTCAGACTTCCGCCTAACAGGCCGGCGAGCGACGAGAGCGCATTGATCTTCGACAGATCGATCGAGCTCGATTGAATCTGGTAATTGAACTCGTTCGTCGCCAGATTCAGCTCACCCTGACCGCTGAGCGTTCCCGCCGGACCCTGCGCCGTGAAGTTCGTCAGGCGGATCGCTCCCTTCGTGAAGGTCACGTTCGCCGCGGCCGTCGTCACGGGCTCGCCGTAAATCGAGCCGTTGCGAACGGTGACCGCGCCCTGCCCTTCCAGTGCGTTCTTCGGTCCGCGAATGTTCAGCGTGCCGGTCAGCTCTCCGGTGACCGGGAACGTGCCAAGGTCGAGAAACTTGACGATGTCGGCGACCGGAAACGAGTGCGCGTCGATCGCGAGATCGAACACCACGTTGCCCGTGCCCGGCTTCCACTCCGTCGAGCCGGTGACGCGAAGCGATCCGCCGTTCGCCTGCACGACCGTCAAGGGAGAGAACGTGACCTTCCCTTCTTCCGGAGTGCCCGTAACGGTGACGTGACCCGTGCCGAGTCCGGCGACAGCGAATTTGAGATCGACCATCGCCACCGCGCGCTCGACCGGATAGTTCTCGGCGTCGATCGCCAGATCGAACTCCGGCGACGGTCCTTTCGACGGAAAGCCGATCGTTCCGGTGAGCGTCAGCCGTCCGCCGGCTTCACGGAAAATCGCGCGGTCGAATCGCAGCGTGTCGTGCACGCCGTCGTATCGGAGATCGATGTCCGCGCTGCCGAGGAGCTCGTTGTTGTACTTCGCGCCGCTGCCGGTAATGTGCGCGACGACGACCGGCGTCTTGATCGGACCGTTCACGGTGCCGCTGATGTCGCCCGCGCCGCCGAGGCCGAGGAGCGTGTATTTCGTTTTGCCGGCGGAGTGCGCGAAGTTGTAGCCGATGCGATCGAGCTCCGAAAAGTCGGCGCTGTGAATCGTCGCGCGCAGATCGGTCGACAGATTCTCGATGCGAAGCGTGCCGGTGAGATCGACCGTCGACTTATCCGTCTGCAGCGTCGCGCGGCGGAACGTGACGACGCCGTTGTCCAGCGCGAAATCCGTCGATCCGCCGACCGGGATCGGATACTTCGCGTTCGAGAACGCCGTCGATCTCGCGAGCGTCGCCGTGCCCGTGCCCGCACCTTCGAGCAGCTTGTCCTTGTTCCAGCGGTAGGCGAGGGTGCCGGTCGCGCTGCCGTCGAGACCCGTGTCTTTCACGCCCCAGCTCGCAAAGAGGCGCTCGAGAGAGATGACGCTGAACCGCGCGTCAACCGACATCGGATACGGCTCGGCGTACTTCGGCAGCACGTAGTGCGCGCTGAGGTTCCCGCCGTCAAACGAGGCGCGAGCGACGTCGACGATCGCGCGTTCGCCGGTCACGTTCAACGTGCCGCGCACATTCGCGAGCTCGTACGTGTCGGCTTTGATTTGCGGCGAGACCCATCCGCCCGCGAGCGTGAACGTGCCCTGTTTGCCGCGCAGCGTCGCATCCATGTCCACCATTCCGCTGAGTGGACGCTGCACGCGGAAGATCTGCTGAATGCGATTGAGCCCCACCGCTGACGTCAGATGAAAGTCGTACGCGCCTTCGGTCAGCGGATCGAGGCGGCCGTTGAGAAACACACGCAGATCGGGACCGCCGTCGAGCGCCACCGACTGCAGCTCCAGCACGCCCGGCGTGTAGCGGAATTGCGCGCGCATGGTCATGTCGAACGGCGCGTAGTCCTCGATGCGCATCCGCACGAGCGGACTGCTGCCCGTTCCGGCGTACAGATTTTTCTGCGACGTGATGTTGATCGTCGCGGAGATGTGATTCGAGTCGGCGGCCATGTTGTGGCGCCGGTCGAGAAAATCGAAGCCGCCGTTCGCGATGTACATCGTGTGCATGTTGACGTGCACGATCTCGATGCGGCCGGGCGGTCCCGAGTTCCAGTGCGGAAAGTTGTGCACGAGCGGCGATCCGGCGGGATAGATCTCGAAGAACATCTGCGGCTCGGTGATGTCGATGCGATCGACGCTGATGCTGCGGCGCCAGAACGAGCTGATGCCGCCGGTGATCGTCACCTGCTTCACAGTCGCGAAATACGGATGCACGCCGCCGGGCGCGTTGGCGATGCGCAAATCGTTGATCACGACCTTCGTCAGATGCGCGCGATCGAGAACGATGCTGCCGATCGTGACTTTGCGTCCGAGGCGCGCTTCGAGCGTCGTTTCGATCTTTCGTGCGATCAGGTCGGCGAAGTCCGTCGTGCCGAAGTAAATCCAGAGTCCGCCGACGATGATGACGAGGAGCAGCACGAATGCGAGCACGCCGCCGAACAGCCAGCGAAGACAGCCCCACATCGGGCCGCGTCGCTGCCTCTCCCTCGCCGACTCGTGATGGCCCTCGGCCCCTTGCTCTTCGTCCATTCCGACTTGCTGTCGCGCGTGCTAACTACGAGCCAAAAGATAGAGATCGCGCAGGTTATTGCCGGTCGGGGCTGTGGCAATCGCGCGTCCGATCGACCGCGCCACCTCGAGTGTGTTCGACCGGTTGAGCTCGCGTTCCGCCGCGGTGCGATCGAACTTTACCGGAAGTGACACGCGGAACCCTGCAACACCTGTACTCCCATCGATCCCGTCGGAGCTGGCGAAGAGAGCTTCGAGCGGGTCGGTCGCCTGCATCGCGATGCGAACCGCGAGCTCGCTGCAGCGCCCGCCTCTGCCATCGCCGCGTACGACGACGGTCGGCTCGCCGCCGGCGACGAACACTTCGCCGCGCTTCAACCGGCTCGCGCGATCGAGAAGCTCCGCGGCAGCGGCGGCGACATCGCCTTCGATCTGATGATCGCAGCGAACGGCATTCGGAATCAGCGAGGCGGCGGCCGCGGTCAGCGTGTCGTTGTCGGCGATGAGTTGCGCGCGCGAGCGTTCGAGTTGCTTCACGGTGTCGGGAGCATCGTACAATTTATCGTATATATTTTCGAATCCGCCGATCCGGCGAAGGATCGCGAGTGCATCGGCCTTCGTCGTCGCATCGGGCAGCGTCGGTCCCGACGCAACGTCGGCGAGCGCGCCGGAGGAAACGTCAGAGTAAACGAGCGTCACCGATTCACCGCGAACGCGCGCGGCGAGCCGCCCGCCTTTGATTGCGGAGAGATGCTTGCGCACGCAGTTGATGTCGGCGATCGGCGCACCGGAAGCAATCATGCGGCGGTTCGCGTCGATGAGGTCTGCTTCGTCGAACCAGGGTGCGAGCGGGAGCTCCACACACGCCGAGCCGCCGCCGGAGATCAAAAACAAAGTGTCTTCGTGCCTGTCGACGAAGTCGATGAGCGCGCGGCCGGCGTCGAATGACTCGCTCGTCATCTGCGGATGGCCGCCTCGATGCACGTCGGCGCGGCGCCGGGGTTCGCGATAGCCGCGCGGAATCGCCACGAACGCGTCGCGAACGTCGCGCAAACCATCGACGAGCGCGCCGGCGCATTTGCCGATCGCCACGACGTCGCGCGGCAGGCCGGGTTCGAGCACGCGCGCAACGAGGCGCTCGGGCGCGCACGCTTCGAGAGTGCGAAGGTAAATGTGTTCCAAATCCATCGTCATCCCGAGCGTAGCGAGGGACCTGTATGGCGGGGCGGCAACGTTTGCGCGCCACACACGCGCCCGGGTCCCTCGCTCCGCTCGGGATGACAACGGTACACTCTTCCCATGCCGCGCGACCTGCCGATCAGTAACGGCAATCTCATGATCAATTTCGATCATGAGTACAACATCCGCGACGTCTACTGGCCGCACGTCGGGCAGGACAACCAGACCGTCGGCGACGTTTCATTTTTCGGCGTCTGGTGCGACGGGAAATTCGCGTGGATCGGCGATCCGGCGTGGATCAAAACGCTCGAATACGACGACGACTCGCTCGTGACTCTGATGGTCGCACGCGCGCCGTCGTTCGATCTCGAGATGTCGATCTGCGACACGATCGACTTCGATCGCGATCTGTTTTTGCGTCGCGTCGAGCTGAAAAATCTCCGCGCCGCCGAGCGCCGCGTGAAGCTGTACATGCATTTCGATCCGCATCTCTCCGGCAACGCGATCGGCGACACGATCTTCTTCGATCCGGAGTTCAACGGCCTCGTCGCCTACAAGGGTCCGCGATACGTGCTGCTCAACGGACAGGTGGACGATCAGTTCGGATTTCAATCGTTCGCAATCGGATCGAAAGAACGTGACGGGTTCCAGGGCACGTGGCGCGACGCGGAGGACGGCAATCTGCAGCGCAATCCGATCGCCCAGGGATCGGTCGACGCGACCGGCATGATCGAGCTGAAACTCGCGCCCACGGCGTCGCAGGTCGCGTGGATCTGGTGGGCGTTCGGCAAGACGTATCGGGAGGTCGCGTCGCTCGATGCAATGGTCCGCGAGCGCGGCCCCGCGTCGTTTCTGCAGCGCACGCGCGACTACTGGAAGTTGTGGGTGACGACGCCGGTCGATGTCACGCGATTGCCGCCGGAGATTCAACGGCTGTATCGGCGGTCACTCCTCATCATCCGCACGCAGATCGACAATAACGGCGCGGTCATCGCGGCGACAGACTCCGACATCGTGCAATTCGGCAAGGACACGTACACGTACATGTGGCCGCGCGACGGCGCGATTGTCACGGTCGCACTGATTCAGGCCGGTTACGCCGAGATCACCCGCCGCTTCTTCACCTTCTGCAGCCGTCTGCTCACGCCCGAGGGATTCCTGCTTCACAAGTACAACCCGGACGGCTCGGTCGGCTCGTCGTGGCATCCATGGATGTCGGCCGACGGCAAACGTCAACTGCCGATCCAGGAAGACGAGACTGCGCTCGTGCTGTGGGCGCTGTGGGCGCATTTCCAGCGTTTTCATGATGTCGAGTTCATCAAGCCGCTGTACAAGCCGCTCATCAAAACGATGGCCGATTTTCTGGCGCGCTTTCGCGAGCCGCACACGCGCCTTCCCGCCGCCTCGTACGACCTGTGGGAGGAGCGGCGCGGAATCGCGGCGTTCACGATCGGGGCCGTGTGGGCCGGCCTGACAGCGGCGGCGCAGTTCACCGACGCGTTCGGCGAATCGAAGCTCTCCGACAAATACCGCAAGGCGGCGGCGGAGATTCGTGACGCGACCGAACGCGTCCTCTTCGATGCGAAGCTCGGCCGCTTCGTCCGCATGGTCAACGTCTCGCGCGAAGGTGAGGTCACCGCCGATACGACGATCGACTCGTCGATCGCCGGACTCTGGATCTTTGGAATGTTCGATCCCGACGATCCGAAGATCGTCTCGACGATGGAGCAGATCGTCGCGCGCCTCACCGTGAAGACGCCGATCGGCGGCATCGCCCGCTACGAAAACGATTACTACTTCCAGGTCTCCAAAGATCTGCAGAACGTCGCCGGAAATCCGTGGGTGCTCTGCACGCTCTCGATCGCGCTGTGGTACGCGCGGCGCGCGCGGGCGGCGGCGGACCTGCAGAAATCGATCGAAATTCTTCGCTGGGCAACCGAGCGCGCGCTGCCGAGCGGCGTGCTTCCCGAGCAGCTCGACCCGTACGACGGCCACGCCCTTTCCGTCTGCCCGCTGACGTGGAGCCACGCGTCGTTCGTACTGGCGGTGCATCAGGTCGCCGACCGTCTCAATCATTTCACCGAGGCAGAGAGGGGCGCGCAGGAGGTGCGGGTGTGAATCGCATGCATCTGCGCACGCGCGTCCTGTGGCTGACGACACTCTTCGCCGCGATGCTGCTCGCGATCACGGCGGGCCTCAGCTGGCGCGCGCGCGTCGCGCAGGAGCGATGGCACGATGTCTTCGCGCAGATGCACGCGATCTCGATGCGCGAGATCGACATTCGCGCGCACCCGGGTCCGAACGCCGTCGCGCAGCAGCAGATGCTCGACGCGCGCAAACGCGAGCTCGGCAACCGGCTGCCCGCGCTCGAGCGTCAGGCGCGCAATCTCATGCTCGCCGGCCTGGCGATCGCATGGATCGTGGTGCTCTGCAGCTTCGCGGCGGTGCAGATCACGCTGCATCGAGTGGTGCGGCCGCTCGAGGATCTCGCGCACGCCGCGGACCGCATCGCCGACGGCGATCTCAACGCCCGTGCGCCGGTCGCCGGCGATCTCGAGATCGTCACCGTCGCCAGCGCGTTCAACCACATGACGGCGAAGCTGCACGAGCACGCCCGCACCGACGAGCTCACGGAGCTGCCGAACTTCCGCGCCTTTCGCGAGCGCATCGATGCCGAGATCGAGCGCGCCACGCGGTATCCGGAGCGCTTCGGCGTCCTCGTCCTCGACCTCGATCGCTTCAAACAGTACAACGACAAGTTCGGACATCTCGCCGGCAACGAAGCTCTGCAGCGCGTCGCGCACGCGCTGCGCCTGGCGGTGCGTGCCGTCGATTTTGCCGCGCGCTACGGCGGAGAGGAATTCGCGGTGATCGTTCCGCGGATCGAAGCGCGCCCGCTCGCGGCGATCGCCGAGCGCGTGCGCGCGATGGTCGCGGCGCTCCCGGCGCCGGTCGACGGCGCGCCGGTGACGATCAGCATCGGCGGCGCGCTCTATCCCGACGACGGCACGACCGTCGATTCGCTGTTCCAGGTCGCCGACGAGCGGCTGTATCAGGCCAAGCGCGAAGGGCGCAATCGCGTGGTCAGCCCGACTTCGGCGCGCCCATCGGCGCAATCGGCCTGAGCGTTTGGAGTTGATCCCGAGCGAAGCGAGGGATCTCTTGTGGCGCCGCGTTCATCGTTCATTGCGAACTGCGTGGCGGGTGCACGGGGGATCCTTCGCTTCGCTCAGGATAAAGCTCCGCTCAGGTTGAAGCTTAGGGTAGATTCTGCGACAGCTCCGCAATCAGCCGATCGACAGTCCGCGCGAGCGTCGCAATGTCGCGCTCGGGAACATCGTGCGCGAGATCGCGCTGCCATTCCTCGTACACGGGACGCAGCTTGTCTTGGAGTTTATCCCGAGCGAAGCGAGGGATCTTCGGTGGCGCCGCGTTCATCGTGCATGGCGAACTGCGTGGCGGCTGCACGGCAGATCCTTCGCTTCGCTCAGGATAAATTTTGCGACAACTCCGCGATCAGCCGATCGACCGTCCGCGCGAGCGTCGCGATGTCGCGCTCGGGAACATCGTGCGCGAGATCGCGCTGCCATTCCTCGTACACGGGACGCAGCTTGTCGACGAGCGCGCGGCCCCGCCGCGTCAACTGAACGCGCGACGAGCGCAGGTCCCTCGGATCGTGGTGACGCTCGGCAAGGCCGAGCTGCTCGAGCCGCGCAATCATTCCGGTCATGTTCTGCTTCGTGACCATCAGCTTGCGGGCGACGCCGGCGAGCGTCAGCGGCGATTCCGATTCGGCGAGCGTGGACAGAATCGACCACTGCTGCGGCGTGACGTTCGCGCGCTCGAAGATCGGCGCCAGGCGGCGCGTCAGCAGGTTGGCGAGCTGAATCACGCCGGACACCAGGTCCCGCTCGGCATCGGGCATATTGTCAATGTATTGACTAATGCCGGTAGTGTCAAATGAAGGGAGGTTCGAGGTTCGAAGGAAGAACGGCGAGAGGAAAGACTGGCCGGACGTCTTGCTTTTCGCCTCGAACCTCGAACCTCAGATTGCCCGGAAGATCGCCCGCCCCGCGAACACAGCGGCGTCGCCGAGCTCCTCTTCGATCCGCAGCAGCTGGTTGTACTTCGCCATCCGATCGCTGCGCGAGGCCGAGCCGGTCTTGATCTGCCCGGCGTTCGTCGCGACGACGAGATCGGCAATCGTCGAATCTTCCGTCTCGCCCGATCGATGCGAAACGACGGCACGATACCCGGCGCGCTTGGCCATCTCAATCGTCTCCAGCGTCTCGGTCAGCGTCCCGATCTGATTCACTTTGATGAGAATCGCGTTGGCGATACCGCGTTCGATCCCTTTCGCGAAAATCGCCGGATTCGTCACGAAGATGTCGTCGGCTACGATCTGCACCGCGCCGCCCATCGCCTTCGTCCACGCCTCCCACCCGTCCCAGTCTCCCTCCGCCAGGCCGTCTTCCATCGAGACGATCGGATGCGAGCGCTTCACCTCTTCGTAGTAGCGGACCATGTCCGCGCTCGAGCGCTCGCCGCCTTCGAAGCGATAGGAACCGTCACGATAGAACTCCGACGCCGCGGCATCGAGGCCGAGGAAAATCTGCTGGCCCGGACGGTAGCCCGCCTTCTCGATCGCCTTCAGAATCAAATCGAGCGCCTCGGCATTCGATTGGAGGTCGGGAGCGAAGCCGCCCTCGTCGCCGACCGACGTCGCGAGCTTCTTGTCCGCGAGAATCTTCTTCAGCGCGTGAAACGTCTCCACGCCCGCGCGCAGAGCGTCGGAGAACGTGTCGAAGCCGGCGGGAACGATCATGAATTCCTGGATATCAAGGTTGTTGTCGGCGTGCGCGCCGCCATTGATCACGTTCATCTGCGGCACCGGCAGAGTTCGCGCGCCCGGGCCGCCGAGGTATTCGAAGAGCGGGAGGGCGGCGGCTTCGGCGGCGGCTCGAGCCACCGCGAGGGAGACGCCAAGGATCGCGTTGGCGCCGAGTTTCGATTTGTTCTCGGTGCCGTCGAGCTGCTTCATGATCAGGTCGATCATCGCCTGCTCGCGCGCGTCCATGCCCTCGACTTCCTCGGCGATCGTGTGATTGACGTTGTTGACCGCCTCGAGCACGCCTTTCCCGCCGAATCGGTTCTTGTCGCCGTCGCGAAGCTCGATCGCTTCACGCGAGCCGGTGGACGCGCCCGACGGCACCGCGGCGCGGCCGAGCGCCCCGCCATCGAGAATGCAGTCGACCTCGATCGTCGGATTGCCGCGTGAATCGAGGATCTCGCGCGCGAAGAGCTCCGCGATCTCGAACATGGCGCGCGCATTGTACACGGCTGAATTTGACGTGCAGCGAAGCGAAGCGAAACCAACGGTGACGGTGCTGTACGACGCGCAGGAGGAGGCCGTGCGCGCCGATGCGCTCGCCGGCGGCAGGAAAGCGCCCGAGCTCGTCTGCCGGCAGATCGCGGGCACGCTCGCGAAGCGCGGCTATAGCGTGCGATGCCTTGCGGCCGAGCCGCCGATCAAGAAACTCGTTCGCCAGCTCGAAGAGGACGACTCCGACCTCATCTTCAATGTCTGCGAGTCGCTCGGCGGCGCACCCGATGAGGAGCGGCGCATCACCGCGCTGCTCGAGCTGCTCGAGAAACGATTCACAGGCTCCGGCTCACTGGCGATGACGATCGCCGGCGACAAATCGCTGGCGAAGAAGCTGTTCGATTTTCACGGCATCTCGTCGCCGGATTTCGCGATCATCGCGCCGGGCGGGCGGGTGGAGGGCAATCCGAACCTCGACACGTTTCCGCTCATCGTCAAGCCGAGCTCGATGGATGCGTCGATCGGCATCGACAGAAAATCGGTCGTGCGCAGCGTCGATACGGTCGTCGAGCGCGTCTTCGCAATCCACAACGAGTTTCACGTCCCGGCCCTGGTCGAGCAGTACATCGATGGACGGGAAATCTACGTTTCGATGATCGGCAATCCGCCGGTCGTGCTTCCCCCGATCGAGTGGGATCTCTCGAGACTGCCACCGGACTTGCCGCGAATCGCCGGAACCGAGGCGAAATGGGAGCATGATTTCAAACAGGCGAGGGAGTTCGTGCCGAAGGACGTCGTCGAAAACGAAGAGATCATGACCCGGCTTCGCGATGCGGCGATCGGCGCGTGGAAAGCGCTCATGATTCGCGATTATGCGCGCATCGACATGCGCCTAACACGCGACGGCGTGCCGTACGTGATCGAAGTGAATCCCAATCCGTGGCTCGACAGCCGCTCCGAATTCGCGATGGCCGCGCGCCGCGCCAAACCGGAGATGTCGCACGGCGACGTCCTCGAGCGGATCGTGCAGCTCGCGATGAAGCACCCGATCCGCGAGCGGAGCGCGGTCTGAGCGATCACTTTCGATCGATCGCCTCTCGCGCCGAGTTCCGCCACAAGATCGAGCGATCCGAGTTCCACGGAATCGCCGTTCCGGTTCAATCGGAAAAAGAATTCCAGGACGAGCTCCATGCAATCGCCAAACAGCACTTCGATGCGACGCATCACTGCTGGGCGTTCCGGCTGTTTCAGGATTCCCGATCGCGCAGCTCGGACGCAGGCGAGCCGTCCGGGACGGCCGGCCGGCCGATCCTGTCCGCGATCGAGGGCGCGAATCTGTTCGACGTGGGAATCGTCATCGTGCGCTGGTTCGGCGGCGTGAAGCTCGGCACCGGCGGACTCTCGCGCGCATATCGCGATACTGCAGCAGAGACGATCGGCGGCGCAGAAATTGTTGATCATTATGTGTACGATCGGATCACGGTCGTCGCGCCGTTCGATCGAATGTCGGACGTCTATCGCCTCGCCGATCCGCCGCACGTCGTGCTTGCCGCGGAGCGCTTCGGCGAGCGGAACGAATTCGACTTCGATGTACGGAGCTCACGCGTCGAGGGGTTTCTCGCAACCTTGCGGGCGAAGCGCCTCATCTAGGAGCGGCTGCGTGGTCGTAGCACTGCACTTCACTCTTCGGTGACTGTCGTTCGCGCAATGCGGTCGCCGGTCCGCGACCGTCCGGCCAGCACGAGCCCCGCTTCGATGAGGTTCCAGACCGGAATGAGCAGCGGCAGGTTGCGAACCACCGAGCGGCCGTAGCCGCAGCCTTCTCCGTGCGGGGTCAGCAGCCGCAGGCCGAGCATCTGCTTGCCGAGGGAGCGGCCGCGGTAGCCGTCGCGAACGAGGAGCCCGGCGAAGAGCAGCGCCACCGCGGCAACCCAAACGATCGCAATCGCCTGCACCGCGCCGCCCACCCACGCGAGCGTGTAGCTGATGATCGACGCCGGAAGAATCAGGATCACGGCCATCGAAACGGCGTCAACAAGGAAGGCGGCGACCCTCAAAAGGGTGGTTTGTGCAACAAGCATCGGGATGTATCGTAAAACTACCGAGAAGCTCATGCGTCGAAGAACCCTCGTTCCGATCGCGATCCTGGCCCTCCTCAGCGGGTGCGTGCCGATGGAGGAGCGGACGGCGCATTTCGAGACCCGGTGGCCGTCCTCCGGACTGACCTCGCTCGATTTGACCGAGGTGAACGGGGTGGTGACGGTGACGGGGGATTCGCCCAGCGCGGTGTCGATGGTAGCGAACGTCAGCGCCCGCGGCATGCGGCCCGATCCGAAAAAGCCCTATCAGGGCTATCTGAACGCGGACGTCGACGGCGACACGCTGACAATCCATTCGCGCAACATGCATCACGGTATTTTCTTCGGCTTCGGCCAGGACGTTCGCATCGACTACGACATTCATGTGCCCCCGCAGATGGCGCTGCGGCTCGTCACGGTGAACGGAAGAATCGAGACGCACGGGATCGCCGGCGAAACGACGGCGGACACCGTCAACGGCGCGGTGCACATCGAAGCGACCGGCTCCAGCGAGGTTTCGGCAAAGACCGTCAACGGCCGTATCGAGGCGAAGTTCACGCACGACTTCCATGGCGCGAAGCTCGGCACCGTGAACGGCCGCGTTGTCGCCGTGCTGCCGCCGACAGCCTCGTTCTTCGGCGACTTCTCGCAGGTCAACGGAGATTTCGAAGCGGCGTTCCCGCTGAACATTCACTCGAATCCCGGAAGCCGGCGCGTTTCCGGCGAGATCAACGGCGGACGGTATCCGCTGAAGATCTCGACCGTGAACGGCGACATCAACGTCGACAATTTCCCGGCGCCTCCAGCACCACCCGCGCCGCCGGCGCCTTCCGCGGCACCCGCACCACCCGCCGCGCCCGCGCCGCGCACGTAAGACGGCGCGGGGCCAACGCTTGAACGCGTGGCCGCCGCACTCCAGATTGACTGTCCCGCACCTATACTCGTTGCGATGCCGAAACGCGTTGCGGCGATCGCGCTTCTGCTGGTCGTCGCCGGCGCCGCGGTTGGTCCGATCCGCAGCTACGATTTTTTCTGGCATCTGGCGACGGGCCGCTGGATCGTCGAACATCGCGCGCTTCCGCTTTACGATCCGTTCGCAATCGCATCGGCGCACGTTCCGTGGATCAACGGCGAGTGGCTATGGCAAGTCGCGGCGTATTTCGTTCCGATCGCCGCGGTTTCGTGGCTGAACGCGATCTTCGTCGCGGCGATCTTCGCGATCGCGTTCTGGTTCGCGGAGATCGACTGGCCGCTGGCGCTGATCGTCACCGCGTTCGCGTTCGCCGGCGCCTCGGACCGGCTCGGGATTCGCCCCGCCGAAGCCGCCGCCCTCCTCCTCGTCTGCGCGCTCGCGCTCCTCGGCTCGAAGCTGGCCGTGTCCCGCCTGACAATCGCGTACGCGATCGTGACGATCGTCTGGATCAACGTACATCCGTCGGCGCTGCTCGCGCCCGTGTTTGCAATCGCCACAGTGCTGATCGAGGAGCGCCGCTGGATCGTCGCCGTTGCGAGCGCCGCCGCGCTGCTGATCAACCCGTTTGGCTGGCGGGCCATCGCCGCGCCAATGCAGCTGACACAGCTCGTCCGCAGCGGCGAGTTCGTCAACGCCGAATGGCTCGCGAGCGCGCCCGCGATCTTCCCGCTGCTGTACGTGACGATCGCCGGGTTCGTCCTGGCGTTCGTCTTCACCAAACAGAAACGCGATGCGTTGTGGCGCGTCGCCGTCTTCGCGATCCTCGCGCTGCTGGCGATCGAGCACGTGCGCAACCAGGGTCTTTACTTCGCCGCGATGCCGCTGCTCTTTCCGAACGCTCGGCTGCCGCGTTACGCCGCGATTCTCGCGATCGCACCGATCGCCTGGGTCTGCGCGCACGCCGATCATTTCACCGGCATCGATGCCGCGCATTTTCCGGTCCGAGCAGTCGCGCGGCTTCAACAAAGCGGTTTGCAGGGCAACATCTACAACGCCGACCAGTTCGGCGGATATCTCGAATGGGTTTTCTATCCGCACCGGCGCGTGCTGACCGACGGCCGCAACGAGCTGTTTCGCACGTTCATCGCTGAAGACGCGCTCGCCCATCGCGACAGCCGCGCCTGGCACGCTCTTCAGCAGAAGTATCGCGTCGCGATCGCCGTCGATGATTATCAACCGCCGATGCACGTCATCGATGTCGCCACAGGCAGCGCGCGCGACCTTCCCGCATCGCTCGTGCGTTATCCGCGCAACGCGTGGGCGTTGATCGCGTTCGATGATGCGGCGATGGTCTTTGCGAAGCGCGCGGCGTTTCCGCCGGATGCGGTCGCGCGGCTCGAGCTGCGCGGCGTCGTTCCGGATGCGCCCGGAATGCCACGCGCGCCGCGGCAGCGCGGATGAGGCGCGAAGCCCGGGATCTCGAACGCCGTGGAATGAATCCACCATTGAGACTTGTGCCTTGGGGGGTGAAGGTCGTTAGTTGACCAGTTCGCAGCCGGCGGGATCGAGGGGCTCGAGGCCTGGCCAGCGCTGCGCGAGAACGCGCTCGAAGTGCGGACGAATGACGCGCTCGTAGCGCTCCTCGAATTCGGGGTGCAAGTCGAGAATCGCTTTGCGCGCGCACTGCACGAGGCACTGGGCCTCGCGATGCGACACGGTCATGTCGGTGCTGATCAGTTTGTGCGTCAGCTCGACGATCATGCGAATCCGGCGCAGACGGCGGCGCTCGATGAACCCGGAGCGCACCTCCGTTTTCGTTTCGATCTCGGACTTCGGCATGTTGGCTAGGCGGGGAAACGCGGGTGGTACGGGGGGCATTCCATCAGGCATGCTCCCGGTCACCGTCAGCCCAGATTTCGTCCGCGATCTCTTCGTCGATCTGCGCATCGTAGTAGCGGATGGCCGCGCGTCCGACGGCGCGTACCGACATGAAATTCAGCGCCCCGCCGGAGAGCGCGCCGACGAAGGGGATGACTTTCGCAAGCCGCTCACGCACAAATCGCGTTCCGATTTTCTCCGCGACCGCGCTGCCCTCGAACGTCTCGAGCATCGTCGCGATGCCTTGTTTTCCAATTCCGACGCCCGACGCAAATGCGAGGCACGACAGCGCTTCGTTGAATCGCTCGCGCTGCGAGGGCTCGTGTCCGTAAATCGCGGCGATTCCCACGATTAGGCGGAACTGCTGGTAGATGAGGTACGCGAGATCGGCGCCGAGCGAGCCGATTGCGAGGAGACCGCTGGGCAGTCCGGTGACGGCGCCGGCCGCCGCGCATCGGATCGCGGTGCGGCGCACGAGAACGCGCGCGTGCTCCACCGGCTCGAATTCCGGCGCGTCCGCTCGAAGCGCGGCGATGTCGCGGCGGATCTTCTCGCTGTCGATCTCTTCGAACAGCGAGCGAAAGACCTCTTCGAGGAGCGAATCAGCTCGACTTTTCAGTTGATGAACTTTTCCCATCGCTCGCCGTCCCCGATTTGGAGTCGCTCTTGCTCTCCGAAGGTTTGCTCGCGTAGTCGGTCTTGTAGAAACCCGATCCCTTGAACTGAATCGCGGGCGACGAAAGGAGCTTGCGCATGTCGCCGCCGCACTTCGGGCAGTGCTCGTACGGCGGGTCGGACATCTTCTGGATGATCTCCGTCCGTTCACCACATTTCGTGCACTGGTATTCGTAGAGCGGCATGCCGGGTTCCTCTCTCCTGACGATTTCGAACAGGATGCCGCACGCGACGATTCCGATTCAGCGAAGCGACAGCGGCACGAGCTTCTGATGCGAGTTGGCTTCCGCCGCGAAGAGCGTTCCGTCGCGGAAGTAGACACCTGCGATGCCGCTGTCGGTCGTGCGGTAGTACCACGCCTCGATCGTGCAGTCGGCACGCTCGGTGCGCGCCGTCCATCCGGGAATGGGTTTGCCGAGGAGCCTGGCGACGTCGTGCTCCGACATGCCTTTTTCGAGTGCGAGCAGCTTCTCGTGCGAGATCGTCAGGCGATCGAGCGCCGTTCTCAGACCTGCGAGCGCGGACGCATTTTTCGGGTCGTCGGCGAGCACGACGCGATAGAAGCGGATCGCATCCTGATAACGGCCGAGCGACGACAGCTCCGATGCGAAGTCGAGCTCGAGATGACGATAGACCTCACGCGCGCGCGCGTGTGTCGGATAACGCTTTAAAAACGCGGCGAGCGAATCGGCATACGCCTGCTTCTGGCGCGGCGTCGCATCCGACGACACCGCCGCCTTTTTTCGACTGAGGACGTGAATCCATTCCGCCGACGTGTCGACGCTCTTCGTGCCGCCGCTGCACGAGACCATCACAATCGCGAAAAGGGACGCGAACCGCCGCAACGTGATCCCAAAGTAGCACAATGTGACGGAGCGCTGGTTCTCACCCGACACAGCGCCGGCTCTCTCGGCCGGCGCGCAAGCCGACTGGGAGTCGGCTCTACGTTATAATCGCGACGGCTTTGCAGGCACCCTTCAAATTACACGATCGGGAGGATTTATGGCGGTGAGCGGCGACGACGTCGCGAGTGCAATCGACTCGCACGTTCGTGAAGCCATCGAGAAGCTGGTAGGCGAGATCCGCTCCTCCGTCGAGGACGTCCGCGAAGCCGTCGACCAGCAGCTCAAGGCCGCATTGCAGAGCGTTCAGGCCGACGTCAACTCGGTCACATTCCTCCCGCACATCAAAAAGTCGATCGGCGATCTCGAACAGGCGCTGAAACCCCCCAAACAGGCCGCCGGTCCCGACGCATCGAA
>DATIZY010000167.1:0-5062 GCA_035516895.1 Thermoanaerobaculia bacterium
AGAGCTCTACTCACCGGAGAAAAAGCACAACTGAAGCTCTGACCCCCATTAGAATTCGCGGGCATGTTGAAGCGTACGCTGCTCGTTGCCGCTCTTCTTCTCGCCGTCAGTTCGCTGGTCGCCGCGCCGATCACGATTCGGGTCGACGCGACCGACGCGCCGAGAAACGTCCTCCACTCGCACCTGACGATTCCCGTGTCGGCCGGCCCGCTGAATCTCTTCTATCCGAAGTGGATTCCGGGCGAGCACGGCCCGACCGGGCCGATCGAGAATCTGACCGGCCTTCGATTGACCGCCAACGGCGCGCCCGTGGCGTGGCAGCGCGATCCCGTCGAAATGTACGAGTTCCACGTCAACGTGCCGGCGGGCGCGAGCGCGCTCGACGTCGATCTCGATTTTCTGCTTCCGCCGCCCGGCGCTCGCTTCACGGCCGGCGCATCGTCATCGCCGAAGCTCGCGGTGCTGAGCTGGAACGCGGTACTTCTCTATCCGCAGACGCCGACGAGCGACGCGCTGCAGTACGAGCCGACGTTGCGCATTCCAGCGGGATGGAAGTACGCCACCGCCCTGGAGACGCGGTCCGCGGCTGCCGACATTCGCTTCGAAACCGTGTCGCTGACGACGCTCATCGATTCGCCCGTGCAGATGGGCGAGTACCTGAAGAGCATCCAGCTTCCCAACAACACGCCCTACCGCCATACGATCAATCTCGCGGCCGACAGCACCTTCGCGCTCGACACGCCCGCCGATTTCGCCGAGAAGTACGGCCGGCTCGTCGACGAGGCCAGCGCGCTCTTCGGCGCGAATCACTACCGCCACTACGACTGGCTGCTGACGCTCAGCGATCAGGTCGCGCACTTCGGCCTCGAGCATCACGAGTCGAGCGACGACCGCACGAACGAGGACACGATCGTCAACAAAGAGGAGCAGCCGTGGGTCAGCACGCTGCTCGCGCACGAGTTCGTGCACTCGTGGAACGGCAAGTATCGCCGTCCCGCCGGTCTCGCCGTTCCGAGTTACGAAAAACCGATGACCGGCGAGCTGCTCTGGGTTTACGAAGGCCTCACGAATTTTCTCGGCGAGCTGCTGCCGTATCGCAGCGGACTGCTGACGGCGGAGGAGTACCACGATCAAGTCGCCGCCAACGCGGCCGAGATGACCGAACACGTCGGCCGCACGTGGCGTCCGCTGATCGACACCGCGGTCGCCGCGCAGGTGCTCTACCAGGCGGGTGGGGCGGGCGTGTCGTGGCGGCGCAGTACCGATTACTACTCGGAAGGCTCGCTGATCTGGCTCGACGTCGACATGACCATTCGTTCGATCACCGGCGGCAAGAAATCGCTCAATGACTTCTGCCGCTTCTTCTACGACGGCAGCAGCGGACGTCCCGAGCTGCGGCCGTACACGTTCGACGACCTCGTGAGCGCGCTCAACACGGTGGCACCGTACGACTGGCGCTCGTTTCTGAATCAGCGCCTCACCTCCATGTCCGCCACCCCGCCCCTCGGCGGCATCGAGCAGGGCGGATATCAGCTCGTCTACAACGACAAGCCGAATCTCGCGATCGAGTGGCGCGAGCACGAGAGTCATTCGATCGATTTGAATGACTCGCTCGGCTTCACCGTCCGTTCCAACGGCGGTGTCGGCGACGTGATCCCGAACTCGCCCGCGGCGCGTGCGGGCGTCGTGAGCGGCGCGCAGATCATCGCGGTGAACGGACGGAAATACTCGAACGATACGCTGCGCGATGTGATGAAGGCGTCGACGACGTCGACGCAGCCCGTCGAGCTGATTGTCGAAGCGGGCGAATTTTTCTCGACGGTTCGGATTCCGTACAGCGGCGGCATCCGCTATCCGCATCTCGAGCGTGTGGGCGGAAAACCGGATCTGCTGGAGGTGCTTGGGCGACCGCTGGCCAAAGCGGCCGCCCAGACAAAGTAAGCGGGACTTAGTCCTTGCGCAGACGGCGATGCGTCGTCGTGGTGGTGGTCGTAGTCTCCGTTGTCGTCGGAGCCGGTGTCTCGATGACCGTGGGGGCCGGAGCCGGCGTCTCGACCACGACGGGGGCGGGGGCCGGAGCCGTTTCGACCGTCGTCTGCGTCTCGACCGTTGTGGTCGACGGCGAGGACGTCACGGTGCTCGAGCTCATCGGCTCCACTTCGGGAGCCGGGGCCGTGGCCACGGTGACCGTGCTGGTGTTCTTCGGAACGATGTTGACGTCGGTGTTCGTTCCGACTGCCGACGCGTTGCCGGCGCTGCCAACCGAGCTGCTCGTGTACACGCGGCCGGTGCTGTCAACGGCGGCCGGGCCCGAGATCACCGCGGGCGTCCCGGGGTTGCTCTCGGTCCCCTGCGTGTTCGCAGGCGCGGGAGCCGTGCCGAGGGTTTCACCGGTCGTTGCGGGTTGCGTGGTCGCGGCCTGTTCCGTGCGGATCTCGCCGGTGTTCTGACCTGAGTCCTTGGCGAGGCTGTTGTGATGCGAGCAAGCCGTCATCGCAAACGCGAGTGCGAGCGAGCCGACGCTTGCCGCTACTTTGGCAAAAAGCGTTTGTGCTTTCATTCTCCTACTCCTTTTTCGTTGCCTGTCATTGGGCGACATTTGGAAGAGCAATCAGCTTGCCTGATCGCTGATACACTTCGCCCGGTGTCGGCGCAGATCTGGAAAGTCAGCGAGCTGATCCGTCGCGTCAACCTCGATCTCTTTCGCTACAACGACATTGCCGTCGAGGGCGAGGTGTCGAACTTCACGCGCTCCTCTGCCGGGCACTGCTACTTCTCGATCAAGGACCGCAGCGCGCAGCTGCGCGTGGTGCTGTTCGATTCGAACGCGCGCTTTCTCCGCTTCCGAATCGAAAACGGACTGCAGCTGATCGTCCGCGGCAGGCTCAACATCTACGAGCAGAAAGGCGACTTTCAGCTGAGCGCTGTTTCCGCCGAGCCCGCCGGCATCGGCGCCCTGCAGCTGGCCTTCGAACAGCTGAAAAAACGTCTGGCCGAGGAAGGGTTGTTCGACGCCGCGCGCAAGAAGCCGATCCCGGCACTGCCGCAAAGGATTGCTATAGTAACGAGTACTACAGGTGCCGCGATCCGTGACATCCTCCACGTGTTAGGCCGCCGCTTCGACGGCCTGTGGATTCAGATCTATCCCGTGCGCGTGCAGGGAAATCAGGCGGCGCGCGAGATCGCGACGGCGATCAGGCATCTTTCGCGCTGGCAGATGCACGACGTCGTACTCATCTGCCGCGGCGGAGGATCGCTCGAGGACCTCTGGCCGTTCAACGAGGAAATCGTGGCCCGCGCCGTCGCTGCGTGTCCGATCCCTACGATCTCCGGCGTCGGGCACGAGACCGATTTCACGATCTGCGATCTCGCTGCCGATCTGCGCGCACCGACGCCCTCGGCCGCGGCGGAGATCGTCATTCGCGCAAAAGCCGATCTCTGCGCGCAGGTCGACAGCGACGTCCGGCGCATGCGTCACCGCATCGAGAGCCGGCTCGTCGCGCATCGCGAACGGATGCAGCGGCAGCGCGTGATGCTGTACCGCATCGTCGAATCGCGTGCGCGCTCGCTCCGCGCCCGGCTCAACGCGGCGCGCGAGCCCCTCGGGCGATTTCCGATGCGCATCGCCCGCGACCGCCATGAGCTCGAAGCGCTCGCTGGGACTCTCCAGGCGGTATCGCCGCTGTCGGTGCTGTCGCGCGGCTACGCGATCGCATTCTCCCGCACGCGCAACCGCCGCAAGCCGATCCTCGACTCCTCGGGCGTGAAAGTCGGCGATCCGATCGAAGTGCAGCTCAAGAAAGGACGGCTGGAGTGCACCGTCGACGCGAAGACGATGGGCGTCGAATCACTCTGGCCCGATCAGAATGCCGCGCGCCAAACCGAATGAATTCGAAGAGGCGTTCGCCGAGCTGGAAACAATCGTGAAGCGGCTGGAAAGCGAAGAGCTTCCGCTCGACGAATCGCTCGAGTTGTTCGAGAAAGGCATCCGCCTGTCTCGCTTCTGCAATCAGAAGCTCGAGGAAGTGGAGAAGAAGATCGAATTGATCCTCGCCGACTCGAAAGGCCAGCCGGTCACCGAGCCGTTCGAGGCGGAGGAAGACGAGGACGGCGCGGTCACGGACGAGGAAGAATGACGTACATGCGTGTCATCCCGAGCGCAGCGAGGGGACGGTGTGGGTGGGTGGCACGATGCAACGCGCCTGACGGCCGCGCAGGCTCCTCCATTTCGCCGCGCTCACCGTCGGTATGACAATGACAATCGACGCCTACTTGAAATCGTGGCGAGCGGAAGTCGACCGCACGCTCGACGCCACCCTCCCGCCCGCAAGTGCTCCGCCGAAAGTAATCCATGAGGCGATGCGCTACGCCGTGTTAGGCGGCGGAAAGCGCATCCGTCCGATCCTCGCCATCGCAGCGGCCGAGGCGTGCGGTGCGGACATCGAGGCGCTGCTGGTGCCGTTCTCCGCACTCGAGCTGATCCACACCTACTCGCTCGTCCACGACGACCTTCCCGCGCTCGACAACGACGATCTCCGCCGCGGCCGCAAAACGACCCACGTCGTTTTCGGCGAAGCGATCGGCATCCTCACCGGCGACGCGCTGCTGACCGAAGCGTTCGTCTGGCTCGCGCGCTGGACGACGAACGTGCGCGCGATCGAAGAAGTGGCCGTGGCCATCGATTCGAAAGGCATGATCGGCGGACAGGTCGCCGACCTCGAAGGCGGATCGACTCTCGAGCAGCTCGAGTTCATCCACCGCAACAAAACGGCGAAGCTCATCACGGCCTCCGTCATGCTCGGCGGATTGCTGGCCGACGCGCCGGCGCCGGCGCTGGAGGCGCTGAGGCGCTATGGGCAGGCGATCGGCCTCGCGTTCCAGATCGTCGACGACCTGCTCGACATCGGCAAGACCTCGGAGGAGCTCGGCAAAACCGCCGGCAAAGACGTGGCGCAGGGCAAGCTCACGTACCCGTCACTGATCGGAGTGACGGCAGCCCGAAAACGGGCGGATGAGCTGCTGCAGGAGGCCGTGGCGAACGCTGCTAAGATCGGCGGCTCCG
>DATIZY010000168.1:0-11215 GCA_035516895.1 Thermoanaerobaculia bacterium
GCTCGCGTCCGCGGCGAATCAGCTCGTTGCGGAGCGCCGCATCGTTCGCCAGCGTCTCGATCTGCGGCTCGAGCTCGCGGGCGTTCGACGGATCGAAGTAAAGCGCAGCGTCGCCGCCGATCTCCGGCAGCGACGACGAGCGCGCGGCGATCGACGGCACGCCATGCGCCATCGCCTCGAGCAGCGGAAATCCGAAGCCCTCGTAGATCGACGGAAAGACGAACATCTCCGCGTTCGCGTACACCGACGCGAGCTCGGGCGGCTGCAGGTAATCGAGATGATGGACGTCGCGCCCGCGAAGCCGCGGAACCAGATCCTCCGATTTCCAGCCGATGCGGCCGACGACCACGAGCCCGCCGTCGTACGCGCCGCGCTTCTTCAGCGATTCGAACGCGTCGAGCAGGACGCCGAGGTTCTTGCGCGGCTCGATCGTCGATACGAAGAGAATGTATCGAGGAGGAACACCCGGGACCCGGGAGCCGGGACGCGGGACGGCGAGCCCCGAATGGATCGCGACGACGCGGCGCGGATCGACCTCGTAGAAGTGCAGGAGATCGTCGCGCGTCGAGTTCGAGACGCAGATGATCGCGCCGGCGGCGGCGATCTCGCGCGTCATGTGCGCCTCGAGATTGTGCAGTGTCTCCTTCTGCAGCAGATCGGGGAAGCGCTTGTACGTCAGATCGTGAATCGTGATGACGCGGCGCCGCGCGGTGGCGCTGAGGAGGCGCGGCAGAAAGTAGTTCGCGCCGAACATCACGTCGCAGTCGATGAGAAACATCCACAACACATACGCGGCGGCGGTCATCGCGCGCTGGACCCTCGAGATCCTGCCGCGGCCCTGCAGGTCGAACCAGCAGACCTTCGCGTTCATCGGAATGTCGGCGTGAAAGTTCGGACCGAGGTCCGTCACGCGGGCGTCGCCGAAGAGGAAGAGCTCCACGTCGTCGCGTTTCGCGATCTCGTGCAGCAGGTGATAGAGATACCATCCGATGCCGGTCAGCGGCTCGTAAAACGGACGGATGTCGACGCCGATGCGCAGCGGCGACGCACGCCGCGACGCGCGTCGAAACGCTCGGCGGAGGCGATCGGCCAGCGCGTGGCTCAGAGTGTGAACGATGGATCCGAGCACAGGATGCGTAGCTTAGCGATCTTTTTCATCATCCTGCTCGTCCTCGCAGGGGCGATCGTGGCGTTCGTTGTCCTGACCACGCCGCACCAGGCTGCCGATTTTCATCCGCGCCTCGATGAGATCGCCGTCGTGCCGGCCTCGGCGGAGGTGTTCGCGATCATTCCCACCGCCGCCGCGCTCGACGGCAAATTGCACGCGAATCCCGTCACGCGCGCGGCGATCGAGCGCTGGCGCGCGAATCAGCCGCTGCCGCGGCCGTGGATGATTGGGAATGCGGACCTCATCGCATGGAAAAGCGGCGGTGCGATGCACTACTTCGTGCGCGTCGATGCGCTTCGCGCGCTCATCGTGCGAACCTTCGTGACGAGTGGCGCGATCGACATCAATGTGCTGCCCGGGGACAGACTCGATGGTGCGAGCGTCGCCGAGATTCGCGCTCTCGCAGCGAAGCTCCCGCCGGGCGATGCGCTCGTGGTGCAGCGCGGCAATGCACGCGGGGCGTATCCGCCGATCGGACGTCCGTCCGCCACTTCGGTGTCGATCACGCCGGCCGAGATTCGGCTGACAAGTGTGGGGCCGGCTTCAGCTGGCCTCGACCGGCCAAAGCCGGTCCACACACCGGAGGCGGTTCTCGCACCGCGATTTCCGCGCGCGGCTGTCCTCTCCGTCGCCTTCACCACGCAGCCGCGGCTCCTCGGGGATCTCAATCGCCTTTTCGGAGCGAAGATCTCCGGCTTTTTCGGCGACGGCGGAATGCTCTGCATCTACGACGTCAACACGCGAACGTTCCTCCCGCGTCCTCTCGCTGTCATCGTCGTTCCCGACACGCCTCAGCGCCGCGCGGACATCGCGGCGCTGGGCGCCCTCGCGCACACGGGCGAGCGCGACGGCATGCTGCTGATTTCGTTCGACCGCAGCATCGAGCAATACCAAAACGATGCGTTCGATGCGGCGCCTGCAGCCGGCAATCAATGGACGCTGCGGATCGACCCGCTGCGCCTGGTGCCGATTTTGAAGCAGCTCTCGAACAACGTGGGGCTCCGCATCATTGCGCCGCGCCTCTACCGCTCGACGCGCGATCTGGAGGGTTGGATCGGCGGGCTCGAGCAGGCGAAAGTCATTGATGCGTCGGAATCTGCCGGCGCGGACGGCGAGACGCTCCAGGTGCGGATCGCCGCGAAATAGAATCAGGGAGGGCGGCGTTACTCGCAAAATCTGCCATGCTCGACCCGCGCGATTTCATTCTGTTCGACGAGATCGACAAAGACGGCCCGCAGTCGTACAGCCGGACGTACGAGGTCTCGCCGGAAGATATCGACCGCGATGAGCTGGTGAGCGTCAGCCCCGTGGCGATCACCGCGGATGCGGAGAAGGGGAATCTGCCGGGCGAGTACCTCGTCGACGGCGCGGCGAAATTCACCGCCGATCTCACATGCTCGCGCTGCGTCGAGCCGTATCCGGTTGCCAGCAATTCGACCTTTCACTTAAGATTTCGTCCCCGGCCCGTCCCGCAGCAGGAGAACGAGGAGCTCGAAATCGCGCCTGACCAGCTCGACGTCGAGTTCTATTCCGAGCGCTCGGTTTCGCTGCGCGACCTGGCTCTCGAACAGATTCAGCTGTCAATTCCCATGAAGCCTTTGTGCGACGAAAACTGCCTCGGACTCTGCCCGCAATGCGGCGTGAACCGCAATCGCGAGAGCTGCTCGTGCGAGAGCTCGATCGCCGATGAGCGATGGGGAGCGCTGCACGAGATCCGTCAGGCCTTGAAGAAACGAGAAAGTTGAGGACACCGCCATGCCAAATCCAAAACGCCGACACAGCAAAACACGCACGCGTACCCGCCGGGCGCACGATTTCCTGAAACAGAAATCGACCTCGGTGTGCCCGCAGTGCCACGAGCCGAAGATGCCGCATCGCGTCTGCCCGAAATGCGGGTACTACAAAGGACGCGAAGTCATCGCGGTCAAGGACATCCTGTAACCACCCGCTCATCCCGTGCCCCGGGTCCTGAGTCTCCGTAAGTGACCCGCGACCCGGGACTCGGGACACGGGACTCGAACATCGATGGCTGGGAGTGACAGAACGCGCGTTCGCATCGCCCTCGACGCGATGGGCGGCGATCACGCGCCGCACGAGATCGTCAAAGGCGCGCTGCTCGCGGCGAGCGAGTATCCGGTCGACGTCATCCTGGTCGGTCAGGAAGAAGTCGTCCGGAAAGAGATCGGCGGGTCGCTGCCGGGGAACGTCTCGATCGTCGATGCTCGCGAAGTCGTCGAGATGGACGACACCGCGCTCGCCCCTCTGCGCAAGAAACGCAACTCGTCGGTCCGCGTCTGCGCGAACCTCGTGGCCGAAGGGAAAGCGGATGCGTTCGTGTCGGCGGGGAACACCGGAGCGGCGTGGACCTCCGCGCGCATGGTCATGGGCATGATCGAAGGTGTGAGCCGTCCCGCGCTCGCGACGATCCTGCCGAACGCCAAAGATCACACGCTGCTGCTCGACGTCGGCGCGAACGTCGACACGAAGCCGCAGCAACTGCGCGAGTTCGCCGTCATGGGCCACTTCTACGCGCAGATGGTGTTCGGCATCGAATCGCCGCGCATCGGCCTGCTCTCGATCGGCGAAGAAGAGGGCAAAGGCAACGAGCTGACGAAGGAAACGTTCCGCGTGCTGAAAGAGACCGGCCTCAATTTCATCGGCAACGCGGAAGGGCGCGACATTTACAACGGCAACGCGGACGTCGTCGTCTGCGACGGCTTCATCGGCAACGTCGTCCTGAAAGCGTCCGAGGCGCTCGGCGAAATGGTGTTCAAGCTGGTGCGCGACGAAATGTCGAAGTCGATCGTGCGAAAAGTCGGTGCAGGCATGGCGAAGGGCGGCTTCGTCGCACTGAAGCGACGCATGGACTACTCCGAATACGGCGGCGCTCCGCTCCTCGGTGTCAAAGGCGGATGCATCGTCTGCCATGGCCGCTCGAACGCGAAGGCGATCAAGAACGCGGTCCGCGTCGCGCGCACGTTCGCGATCAACCGCATCGATCAGAAGATCCAGGAAAAAATCACCGACCTTCACGCGCGCGAGCACGACAGCAGCGTGCTTGCGACCCCATAGCCGCTTCGCGGCGTTGTCAGTTGTCGGTTGTCAGTTGTCCCCACCCACCCAGCGACGACTGGCAGCTGACGCGATGACGTAGAAACGGCGTCAGACGTCGGGCATCAGACGTCGGGCGCCTGAGAGTTCTCGGTTATCCTGACGCCTGACGCCTGACGCCTGACGCCTGACGCCTGACGCCTGACGCCTGACGCCTGACGCCCGATACCTGAATGGAGCACAACACCGCATTCGTCTTTCCCGGGCAGGGGAGCCAGTACGCTGGAATGGGGCGCGACGTCGCCGAAAAATATCCAGCCGCCCGCCGCGTCTTCGACGACATTGATCGCGCTCTCGGATTTTCGATCTCGAAGCTCTGCTTCGAAGGTCCGGAAGATCAGCTGAAGCTGACGGAGAACACGCAGCCTGCGATTCTGGCGGTGTCGTCGGCGATTCATGCCGTTCTCGAGGAGCTCGGCGCGACGCGTCGCGATCTCGTCGCCGGACATTCGCTCGGCGAATACAGCGCGATCGTCAGCGTCGGCGGCCTGACACCGGCCGACGCGGCGAAGATCGTCCGCGCGCGCGGGAAATTCATGCAGGAAGCGGTGCCGGTCGGCAGCGGCGCGATGGCGGCGCTCATCGGGCCGACCGTCGAGCAGGCGCAGGAGATCTGCGACGAAGCCGCGAATGGCGACGTCGTCTCGGTGGCGAACATCAACGCGCCGGGTCAGATCGTGATCGCCGGAACGAAAGCGGCCGTCGACCGCGCGATCGAAATTGCGAAGACGAAAGGCGTGCGCCGCGCGCTGCCGCTGCCGGTCTCCGCTCCGTTTCACTGCGCGCTCATGAAGCCGGCCGAGGAGAGGTTGAAGCCGATTCTGGATGAGGCGCCGATTCACGATCTCTGGTTCGCCCTCATCTCGAACGTGGACGCATCGCCGATCGGGACCGCGCATGCGGTCCGCAATGCGCTCGTGCGGCAGGTCGCGTCGCCGGTTCGCTGGGTCGAGTCGGTGCAGAGGATGATCTCGATGGGCGTGCGGCGATTCGTCGAAGTCGGTCCCGGAAACGTGCTCACCGGTCTGATCAAGCGCATCGATTCGTCCGTCGACCTCGTCAACGTCTCCGACGCCGAATCGATCGAGAGGTTCGTACATGCGCATTGATCTTCGCGGCAGGACGGCGCTGGTGACGGGAGCGTCGCGGGGAATCGGCGAAGCGATCGCGCGGCGGCTCGCCGAAACGGGCGCGCATGTGATCGTCGCCGCGCGCAGCCTCGAGCGCGTGAAGCTCGTCGCCGAGGAGATCGGCGGCACGCCGGCGGAGCTGGACATCACCGCGGCCGACGTCCGCGATCGCGTTCGCGCGCTTCTCGAGGCGCGCTCGATCGACATTCTCGTCAACAACGCCGGCATCACCGACGACGATCTTTTTCTGCGCATGAAGCCGGAAGCGTGGACGAATGTGCTGCGCACGAACCTCGACTCGGCGTTCCACATCACGCAGGAAGTGGTGAAGAAGATGATCCGCGCGCGATGGGGACGGATCATCAACATCTCGTCGGTCGTCGGTTTGATGGGAAATCCGGGACAGACGAACTACGCGGCCTCGAAAGCGGCGCTGATCGGCTTCACGAAAGCGCTGGCGCTGGAGATCGGCTCGCGCAACGTGACCGTGAACGCGATCGCGCCGGGATTCATCGCCACCGCCATGACCGAGCAGCTCGCCGAGCAGGCGAAGAGCGCCCTCGAAGAGCGCATCGCCCTCAAACGCCTCGGCACTCCGGACGATGTGGCATACGCGGCGGTGTTCCTCGCGTCGGAGCAGGCCGGATACATCACCGGCACGGTGCTCAACGTCAGCGGCGGTTTGTACACATAAAGGTGTACGGCTTGAGCTGCGCTCGACCGAATCCGGGGTTCGGCACGGCGCAGCCGTGCCCTACAAGGTGTTCGAGGGTGGGGACCGGCTAAAGCCGGTGCTCCATCATGTGTCTCGCGGATTCCGGGATCTCGGCCGCGGGCGCGACGCCTGAATCGAGCCGCGGCGGGATGCCGAAGAACACGTGCGCGGCGTGCAGCCACGCGGTGATTTTCTCGCGGGCGAGCGATTCGACGCGCACGCGATCGAACTCCGGCGCGAGAAACGTCTCGTTCGTGCGCGCGTAGGAGAGGAACCGCTCGCGGCTGAGCGCGAGCTGCGAGACGTGGCATTCGATCGCCTCGCGCTTGCGCCGCTGCTCGTCGTCGGTGAGCTCGATGCGGAACGCGACGCGACCGGCGGGCGTGCTGCCATGAACCACATACGTCGCGATCGTCGCGTCGGGTGCCGCACGATGCGCGAAGTAGCTGATCGCGCGATGATCGGGATGGCGATCGAACGACGACGGCGTCAGGAGAAGCGTCGGTTCGAATTCTTCGACGATCGCACGGAGGGCGTCGCGCAGCCGCGTGTCGCCGCGGCGGGCGAGCTTCGCGATCCCCTGGTCCGGAAAACCGAGGAATGTGGCGCAGCGCTCGCCGATGCCGAGGCGGGCGAGTGAGCAGATGGCTTCACGGCGGCGCATCGCGCCCCATCGCGAGCGATCGCCGGCCTCGAGAAAAAATTTTCGGTCGATGAGTCGCTGCGGCCACGGATTGTTCTCGCCGTCGGTGACGAAGACGATGCGGATCTCACCGCGTGCTGCCAGGACCCGCTGGATGAGACCACCAGCGGCGAGGACGTCGTCGTCAGGATGCGCTGCCAGGACGAGCGTGCGCTGAACCGTAGATGGGAGAGCCATTGAAGTCGCGATCCCTCAGGTGAAACGGCGAATACCCTCGTTCGTATGCCGGCGCCCACAGAACCGCGAGCTGGGCGCCCGGTGCGGAGGCCGCGAATGCATGCGCGCCAGGCGCGAGCATACGCTTCCCGCGATACGGCGAGCCGTCGAGCGCCCCCTGCGCCTCGCCGTTGGAATTCAGAATCACGTACTCCCCGGGGACGGCAATCGTAAACGATCCGTCGTCCCTGATCCATTGTCCGGATGCGCGGAGCCGTCCGAGATCGAGAAAATTCGCGCGCAGGAACGCGCGTCCGCGCCGCGGCAGAAACGGCCCGTCGGCCTGAGCGACGTGGCACCGCGCGCGAACGACGTCCTGAGCGATCGTGTCGGGTACGAGCGAGCGCAGCACCGCGCCGCGCGTGATGAATTCGAGGATGTAGTAATACGGTCTGCGGCGATAAATCGTCTCGCCTTTGAAATCCATGACCGGCTCTCCCGGACGTGTCAGGCCGAGGACCTGGCGCATCATCGTGATCTGCTCGTCGGTGCGGAGCTCCAGGCGGCCGGCGTAATACCAGATCCCTGCGACGAACAGCAGACACGTGCCCGCGTACAGCGGAACGCGAATCTCGAGCCGGTCGATCGCCGCGGCGAGGAAAATCGCCAGCGGGGTGAGCAGCGGCAGCATGTCGCGCGGCGAGATCAGGATCCAGAAGCCGGCGAGCGTGATCGCGTAGAACGCCGTGCCGAACGCGAGGAAGAATCGCCACTGCGATTGCCAATCATCGTTGTGCAGCCGTTTTTTCCATGCCGTCCAGAGCAGGAGTGCGAGCGCGGGGATGTAGACGGCGCGGTCGAACCAGATCGCCGCCGCCGATTTGTCGGCCGCGGCGAGCTCGTTGAAGCGGATCACGCAGTCGTACAGATTGGACAGTGCGCCCTTCGACGCGAAGTACGCTGTGATGATCGCGGGCATGATGACGATGCCGGCGAGGGCCACGAACGCGGGGCGGATCGTCGCGGCGAGCGAGCGGCGGCGGAACGCGTGGCTCACGATTGCCGTCATGGCGAGTGTCATGACGACGAGCGATGTTTTCATCGACGTCGCCATCGCGCAGCCGAGGAGGAGACCGGCGACGAAGAGGCGGGGCGAAGTGAGCCGGCCGCCGGTGAGGACGATCAGCGTCAGGGCGAGGAAGGTGTTCCACAGATTGTCGGTGCGGTACTCGATCGACTTGAGGAAGAAGACGGGAAAGAGTGCGAGCATCAGCGCGGCCCAGACACCGATCCTCTCCGAGTACATCCGCTTGCCGATGACGTACGTCGCCCAGACGACGATCGCGAAGAGCGCGAGCATCGGCGCGCGCATGTACAGCAGGATGTCGGCGCGCTCGCCGAGTGCCGCGAGCATCGGAGCGGTGAGGATGTGGAACAGCGGCGCGTGATTGTCGAAAAAATCGCGGTACGGCACGAGGCCCGCGGTCCATCCCCACGCGACGTGCAGGTGCTGCGGCTCGTCGGAATCGAAGCGGTAATGAAAATACGCGATCGCCCGGAGGACTGCCGTGAAGACGGCGATCACGATCAGGATCGTCCGCTCGCCGCTCGCCGATCGCCGCATGCCGTTCGTGGTGCGCCCTGAGGGACTCGAACCCCCAACCAGCAGATCCGAAGTCTGCTGCTCTATCCAATTGAGCTAAGGGCGCCCGCGCGAAGTGTACTCGACCCGAGTGGGAGGCGCGACTGCACCACGGCCGTGCGCTACACAAAAAACCGGCGGGCGAATAGAATCGCGCGCCGCGCTGTTTTTCGGAAGCCTGCCGAAGTGCCGTTGTAGCTCAGTTGGTAGAGCAGCTGATTCGTAATCAGCAGGTCGCCGGTTCGAGTCCGGCCAACGGCTCCAGATCCCCAACGGTTCTGCCCGCGCGTTCGTACGAAAGATGTGATCGCGCTTTTGCTGGCCGCGTCCGTTGTCGTCGGTCCGGAAATCGCCACGGATCCGCTCCCGCCGCGCTCTCCCGTTCGGCAGGCCGCGACGCCCGCTGTCGCGATGGCGCACGATATCCATGGCACCGCGATCGTGTGGACGTCAGAAGACTCGCATGGGACGAGCACGATTTTTTTCGCGCGTCTCGACGAAACGGCGCACATCGTCGGCAGCGTTCACGAGCTATCGAAGAGCGCACTCGTCGACGACGTCACGCCTTCGCTCGCCGCTTCGCCCACCGGCGAAGGGTTCGTCCTCGCGTATCTCGAGATCGCGAGCAGCGGTACGAACGCAGTGTTCAACCGGCTCGATGCTGATCTGCAGACGTCGCCGCAGTTCGTGCTGACCGCGATCGGAGCGGATGAACCGCCGCCGGTGGTTCGCTCCGGAACATCGACCTGGATCGCCGCAAGCGGACTGCTGTGGCGTATGCGAACCGACGGATCGCTGGAGCCTTCGATCGCGACGGGCGTTCTCGCGGCGGACATGACGGCAGCGACCGAGTGGCCGGTGCTCGTTGGCGAGGACCGCATCCGGAGCGCCAACTACGTTTGCTCGTCGCAGCCCGGCTGCGCTATCGACGGCGGACCGTTCCGAGGTTCTTGCTACGAGAGCTGCCGCGTTTATGCGTACACCGTGGCGCTGGAGATCATGGCGCTCAATGGAGCGTCGACGATCGAGAATTTTGATTTCGACTCCTTCGCGCAGCCGGCGATCGCAGGCGACGGCCATGCCGTCGTCGTCGTCCGCTTCGACGGCGATCAACAAAACAGGGGTTCGGTGGTTGCGCAGACTGGGTCCACGTCGATCGCGGTCGGAACCGTCCTCCCGGATTCCGGCGCGACCAGGCCCGAAATCGCTTTCGACGGTGAGCGATACCTGATCGTCTGGCGCTCGGCAGTTGCGATCGGGAACCACGATATCGAAGGAGCGTCCATCGACGCCGCGGGAAACGTCGCGAGCTTCCCGATCGCCGGCTCCTCGGCCGACGAGCGCGATCCCGCGGTTCTCGCCGTTGGTCGCGGCAGATTTCTCGTGACGTACGACAAGATCGACGGCGCCGAGCGCCGCCTCGCCGGCCGCTTCGTAGAGTTTCCCACGCGCGAACGTGCCGTGCGCTGAGTCGCGGCGCGACGAACTCTCTCCGGCGCGCCTAACAAGGATCAGGACTCCAGCCGCACCTCGAGCCGGAACATCCTCGGCGGATCGACATTGGCGAAGGCGGAATCGCTGCGAGCCACGACGCGGAGTGGGACGGGCGTGGGCAGACATCGCCCGACTCACGCTTCCTCCATCCTTCTTCCGGCCTTCCCGATTCTTTGTATATCCATGAATCGAGCGAGCCAGGCCGGGCCGGCGCGATAGAATCGCGAAAACCCGGGTGAAAGGAGAGAGATGTCTCGTACAAGCCACGATCACGACGGAAGAAGAACGTCATTGAGGCGACTGACCTCGACCGGCATCACGGCATTGTTGACCTTGCTGTGCATACAGCCCGGATGGGCGCAAGGCTCCGGACCCGGATTGACCTACCCCGAGGCCCGGCGCGATTCGACGGTGAACGATTATTCCGGCACGAAGGTACCGGCACCGTACCAGTGGATGGAGGACCTCAACGATCCGGCATTGGCGAAATGGGTCGAAGAGGAAAACCAGCTGACATTCTCGTACCTCGACAAGATCCCCGAGCGGCCGTGGATGAAACAGCGGCTGACGGAGCTGTGGAATTACGAGAAGGTCGATGTGCCGGTCATGGAAGGCAGCAAGCTGTTCTTCACCAGGAATTCAGGTCTGCAGAATCAGTCGGTTGTTTATGAGGCGGATTCGCTGCACTCCGAGCCGCGTATGGTTCTCGATCCCAATACGCTGTCGCCGGACGGTTCGGTCGCACTGCTCGGCTACGCGCCATCGCACGACGGCAACTATCTCGCGAACGCGCTGTCGCAGGGTGGTTCGGACTGGCAATCGATCCATGTGCGCGATCTTGCCACCGGAAAAGATCTCCCGGATGACGTGCAGTGGGTGAAATTCTCCGGAGTCTCCTGGACCCGGGACAACAAGGGTTTTTTCTATTCGCGTTATCCGACGCCCCCGAACGGTGAGGCGATCAGCAACCGGGTGGAGAACCAGGCGCTTTACTATCACACGCTGGGTACGCCGCAGAGCGACGACAAGCTGATCTATAAGCGGCCGGATCTGCCGGAATGGATCGTCGGAGGCCGTGTATCGGAAGACGGCCGTT
>DATIZY010000169.1:0-7488 GCA_035516895.1 Thermoanaerobaculia bacterium
CGAACTCGAAGGTCTCCGTCGGCTTCGTGATGTGCTCCTTCTGAATTGCGAGCACGCGATCGACGCTCTTCTTCCGCGGTCCGGCCGCGGTAACGCCGACGTCGATCCAGTCGTCGATGGGCACCGGCGTCTCTTTGCCCATGCCGTCGGCACGGAACTTCTTCGCTTCCACTGTGACCCGCACGCGATACTTCCCGTCTGCCAGCTTCGTCACCTGCGCGTCGGTCGCCTTGTTGTCGTACAGCGTGATCGTCTCGAAAAGATCATTGAGGAGCGACTGCTTGTCGGGCGGCGTGACCGCGCGGATGTTGTCGAGCAGCTCGGTCGTGCGGACGTACGGCGGCCCGTGAAACGCCCACTGTGCGATGGTCTTGCGCAGCGCGGCATTGACGTTGTCCTCGCCGATGGCGTCGCGCAATGCGTACATCGCGAGCGATCCTTTGCGATAGTGGATGTACGGCTGGTTCTCGACGAGCATCAGCGGCTCTTCGGCCACCAGCTCGCCGCCGCGTCCCTGCAGATACGCGTTCAGCTCGAAGCGCAGAAACTTCTGCATCGTGTCGCGGCCGTATTCCTTCTCCATCACCATGAGCGCCGAATACTGGGCCAGCGTTTCGGTGATCATCGTCGTTCCCTGCACCTGTGCGCCGATCACCTGATGCGCCCACCATTGATGCGCGACCTCGTGCGCCGTGACGTAAAAGACGTAATCGATCGCGTCCTTGTCGCGGATATCGGCGATGAATCCGATCGACTCGGAGAAGGGGATCGTGTTCGGGAACGACTGCGCGAATCGCGCATAGCGTGGAAATTCGAGGATGCGCAGCTGCGTGTGCTGGTACGGTGAAAAATTCTTCGTGTAATAGTCGAGCGACTTCTTGACCGCCTCGATCATCCGGTCGGTGTTGTAAGCGTGCGCCGGGTCGTAATAGATCTCGATCGCGACGTCGTGCCATTTGTCTCGTTTCACCGCATAACGCGCCGACAAATACGACCAGAAACCGAGGATGGGCGAAGTGGTCTTGTAGCGGAAGTAGCGGCGGCCGTTGGCCATCCATTCTCTCTGCAGATATCCCGGAGCGATCGCGATCTGATCGGGCGACGTGCTCACGGTCGTGTCGAGGTTCATCCAGTCGGATTCGCCGGTCAGCTGATTGATATTCCGCGCGAAGGGATCATCGATCTTGGGATAGCGCTGCACCGGCGGCAGGCCGTATTTCCTGCGCTTGTTGCGGTCCTGCAGCTCGCCGCCGGTCTGATATCCGAGGTGAGGGAAATAGGCGAAGTTGTTGACGAAGGTGCCGTTCGCCGCAATGTCGTTGTTCGCATCGCCGTTCACGAACCCTCGGTGCACTTCCGACACGGTGAAGCGCAGCGGAATCGTGGCCCCGGGCTGCAGCGGCGGGTTGAGCGTATAGATCGTGTAGCCGTGAACCGCGTCGGCCATCTTCACAGTGGCGCCGGGAATGATGACGTCGATCTTCGTGACGTTGGGATTCGTGGTGACGTGCAGATCGCGGATCGGCGTGCCGGTCTTGTTCTGCAGCGTGTAGGTGCCTCGCGCTTCGAGCGCGCGCCGCTCCGGATAGAGATCGACGTCGACCTGCGCGTCGGTGATCTTCGGGAGCGCGATCTGCGTGTATTTCTTGTAGAGCTTCTCGTACTCTGCCGAGCGCTTTTCCGTCTCGTCCTGCGTGCGATAGTGATTGAGAATGTTCGTGTTGTAGAAGATCCAGGCGCCCGAGCCGATGAACGCGATCGCGAGTACGACCGCGGCAATCGCCGGCGCCGCGCCGAATCGCTGACGTGCGATCCGCAGCCTCTCGCGCATCGCCGCGACCTTTCCGCGCACCCACAATAGATGAGCGGCGATGACGAGGAGCCCGCAGAACAGCGCCCAATAGAGATTGAACCAGAAGAGCGGCTTCACGTACGGTCCCCAGCCGTTCATGTCGGAGTAGGGCGCGGGCGGCGAATTCGCGAAGCGATAGAGGTTGTGCTCGAAGTGCATCGCCGGCAGAACGGGGAGGCTGATGAAATAGAGGAGCATCACGAGGAAGCCGGCGTACTTGTTGTTGATCACCACCTGCAGCACGAACGCGAGCGTGGCGATCATCAGCATCGGCACGCCGGTCTGGAGGAAGAGGCCCTCGAGGTAGAGCAAGAGCTCGTAATGGTGATAGCCCTTCAGCGTTTGAACGACGATGCCGGTGAGCATCGCGGTGGCGAGAAGGGCGATGACGATCGTGTAGAGCGCCACGAGCTTGCCCGCCCACACCGCGGAGCTCGGAACGGGCGTCGCGTCGGCGACCTCGTCGATTTTCATCTGCCGCTCGCGGAAGACGATCTCGCCCGCGTAGAACGTGACGATGATCAGCAGAAAAAGCAGGAACGTGCCGTTGATCGCGCGAAGCATCACGCCGGTGACCGGATAGATTTTCGTGTCGAAAAGCGAATCGGCGAACGCGGTGCCGCCGGCGGTATTGACGATGCCGAGGATCACGAGGACGACGAAGGCGACGGACTTCAGGACGCTGCGCAGCTCGAGCCGCGCCGTGCTGCGGAACTGGGCGAGCCAGGTGCCGCTCGCCCCGACGGCCATCCTGTCCCCGCTTCGCGAGGCGAGGGCCGTCCAGCCCGCGACGTCCCTGGCGCCGGTCGCGGCGAGAACGTGGCCCGAAGGGCTTGATGCAACGAGCTTCGTTCGCTTGCGCCCCTTCCGCGATCCTGTCTCGAAACGAAACCTCCACATCGCGAACGCGAACACGGCCAGCCCGATCGCGGTCCACAGCAGGCGATTCCAGAGAAACACTCCGTGCAGGCCGAGGACCTGGGTATTGCGATCGGAGACCGTCCAGTAGCGCGTGGCGAGGCCGAAGGTCGTGAGTCCGAACGGGTCGAAGAGGCTCGCGGTCTTCTCCAGCTCGAGGTTCGTGCCGACGATCGCCGTCGCCACGATGTAGCCGACGAGCAGAATCACGGCGCCGGCATACGTCGACATCACGCTTCGGGTCAGCACCGCGACGGCGAAGGAGATCGCGCCTAACAGCAGGATCGTCGGCGCGATCAGAACGAAGAGCGAATAGAGGTAGGGAACGAGCGTGAAGGCTCCGATGCGCTCCCGCTCGAGCCACGGCATGAGGCTGCCGATCATGATTCCGCCGACGACGCCGAGGAAGATGAGCAGCGAGATGAAGAGCGAGCCGGCGAAGCGTCCGATGAAGTAGTCGCGCTTGCGCACCGGCGAGGAGAAGAAGAGCGCGTCCGTCCCCAGCTCGAAATCGCGCAGCGCGGCGTTCGAGACGAACGCCGTCGTCGTGAATACGCCGAACACGGAGAAGACGAGGAGGAACTGCATGATCACGAACGGCGCGTTGCGGTTGACGTTGCCGATCGAGCCGCCGATCTGCACCGAATCGGTGGTGACGGCGCCGAACGTCAGGAGAAAGAAGATCACCAGGCAGACATAGAAGACGAGCTGCTTGAGGTGATAGCGGACTTCGAACGTGAAGATCTCGGAGAGCATGGCTTACGCGGCCGCCCGGTGGAGCGCGGAGAAGTAGACGTCTTCGAGCGAGCCCGCCACCTGCTCGAAGCCGGCCCCTGGATTCGTATCGGCGTTGACGTGGATGAACGTCTTGCCGGCGACCAGGCGCGTGGAGATGATCGGAAACTCCTTCTGAAACGTGTCCATCTGGCTTCGCGGCACCGATCGGCGCCAGATCTTTCCCTCGATCGAACGGATGGCGTCCCACGGATCGCCGGTCATCAGCACGCGGCCGCGGTCGATGATCGCCATGCGGCTGCAGAGATCGGAGACGTCTTCGACGATGTGCGTGGAGAGGATGACGACGACGTTCTCGCCGATCTCCGCGAGGAGGTTGTGAAATCGGACGCGCTCGCCGGGGTCGAGTCCCGCGGTCGGCTCGTCGACGATGATGAGCTGCGGATCGCCGAGCAGCGCCTGCGCGATTCCGAAGCGCTGGCGCATGCCGCCGGAGAATGTGCCGAGGTTTTGTTTGCGGACGTCCCAGAGGTTGACGCGGTGCAGCAGCGCTTCGACGACTTCTTTCCGCTCCCGCCGTCCGGCGATTCCCTTCAGCACGGCGAAGTGGGAGAGCATCGTCTCGGCGGAGATCTTGGGATAGACGCCGAACTCCTGCGGCAGATAGCCGAGGAGCTTGCGGACCGCGTCCTTCTGGCGGAGGACGTCGATGTCGCCGAAGGTGGCCGAGCCGCTGCCGGCCTCCTGGAGCGTGGCGATGGTGCGCATGAGCGTCGACTTCCCCGCGCCGTTGGGCCCGAGCAGGCCGAACATCCCGGTGGGGATTTCGAGAGAAACGTCATCGAGCGCGCGCACACCGTTCGGATAGGTCTTCGACAGACCTCGAATGGACAACGTCGGCATGGAGATCCTCCTGCGCGGTACTTACGCGCGAAGGGGGCGAGAGTTTCGCGGCCATGCCGCTCTGATTGAAGGTGTGCAGTCCGGTTGAATCAAGTGTGCGGTCCGGCTTCAGCCGGTCCTCACGCGGGTCCTCCGTGCCACATTCTGTACACTCCCGGTCGTGCCCGGCCCGATCTTCATCGTCGCCTCGCCGCGCTCCGGCGGGCTGTTATTAAAGGATGCGCTCGCCCACGCAAAGGGAGTCGTTGCTGCGGAGGGGCGCCTCGACGCGGCGATCGAAGGCGAGCGGCTCACGGCGGCCGATGCCACGGCCGCGATCGCGTCGCGTCTGCGCGAAATCGCCGGCGAGGCGCGTCTCGTCGACGCCTCGCCGCGCAACGCATCGCGCGTTCCGTTCCTTCACGCGATCTTCCCTGATGCCACGTTCGTCTACGTCTATCGCGAGCCGCGGCGTGCGATCTTCGATCAGCTCGGCGGCCAGACCGCATCGGCCGATGAGGCGGCGAGGGCGTGGAACGCGTCGACGGCGATGATGCTCGAGGACCTCGAGAAGCTTCCGCCGGCGTCGTGGCTGGTGACGAACTTTCGCGAGCTGATCGAGATGCCCACCCAATCCATCGCCCGGATCGCCCGGTTCCTCGGCCTCGAATGGAGCGGGGGAGGTCCGCCTCGCACGTCGATTCCATTCGACGCACCGACGCCGGAGGTGGTGGCTCAATTCGATGCGGTGGATGCGATGACGCGCGAGGTCGCCGGCCGCGCGCGCGATTTTTTTGCGCATCCGCCCACCCGGACCGCCGACGTGCAGGCCGCGGTGTTCCGCAGCGTCTCCACGCAGTCGTTTCCGGAGATCCTGCACACGTTAGGCGCGACGCTCGTCGTTTCGACATATCAGAGCGGACGGCTGATCCTCGTTCGCGCCGAGAGCCGGACGAAGCTCAACACGCATTTCCGCATGTTCCGCAGTCCGATGGGCATCGCCGTCGGTAAAGGGCGCCTTGCGCTCGGTACTGAGCGGCAGGTTTGGCAGTACCGCAACATTCCCGCGGTCGCGCAGAAGCTCGAGCCGGCCGGGCGACACGACGCATGCTTCCTGCCGCTGAAGATGCACGTCACGGGGGACATCCGCGTCCACGAGATCGGATGGGCGGCGGACGAGCTTTGGATCGTCAACACTCGTTTCTCGACGCTCTGCACGCTCGACGACGAGAGCAGCTTCGTGCCGCGGTGGCGGCCGCCGTTCATCACCCAGCTCGCCGCGGAGGACCGCTGTCATTTGAACGGAATGGCGATCGCCGGCGATCGCGTCCGCTGGGTCACCGCGTTAGGCCGGACGGACGTCGCCGGCGGCTGGCGTGAGAACAAAGCGAGCGGCGGCATCCTGCTCGATGTCGATTCGGGGGAGATCGTTCTCAGCGGTCTGTCGATGCCGCATTCGCCGCGGCTTCACGAGGGGCGCTTCTTCGTCCTCGAATCGGGAAAGGGAACGCTCGCGACGGCCGATCTGAAAAGCGGGCGGGTGGAGACGATCGCCGAGCTGCCCGGCTTCACGCGCGGGCTCGCGTTTGCGGGGCCGTTCGCGTTCGTCGGGCTGTCGCAGGTGCGGGAGACGAACGTGTTCGGCGGCATTCCGCTCACGCAGCGCGTGGCCGATCGCGAGTGCGGCGTTTACGTCGTCGATCTGCGCACGGGCAACGTCGTCGCGTTTCTCCGTTTCGAAGGCGATGTGCGCGAGATCTTCGATGTGCAGGTGCTGCAGGGCCTGCGCTGGCCGGAGCTGCTGGAGATCGATTCGCCGCTCGTGGCCACGTCGTTCACAGTTCCCGACGACGCGCTGTCGAATTGATGTGTGCGGTCCGGCTTCAGCCGGACGGTAAAAGCCGGCGATCGCGATGTTGCCGTTGTGGCGCGGAGCCCGATCGACGCGAAAGGAAATCGTTCCCCGACTCTGCCGGTTAACTCGCGCGCGTGATTTCCTTCAACAGCGTCAGCAAGCAGCACGGCAAGCAGGTCCTTTTCGTCGACGCGAGCTTTCAGCTCAATCCCGGCGAGAAGGTCGGCCTTGTCGGCCCGAACGGCGCGGGCAAGTCGACGCTCTTCCGGATGATCGTCGGCGAGGAGGCGCCGGACGAGGGCACGATCTCCGTGCCGAAGAAAATCTCCATCGGCTACTTCCGCCAGGACGTTGAGGAGATGTCGGGCCGCTCGGTCCTCGACGAATCCATCGCCGGCTCGGGGCGCCTCGGCGATCTGCATCATGAGTTGATCGCGCTCGAACAGAAGCTCGACGATGCGGAAGCGCTCGAGCGCTACGGCCACGTGCAGGAGGAGTATCAGCATCTCGGCGGATACGAGGTCGAAGCTCGCGCCCGCGAAGTCCTCCACGGCCTCGGCTTCGAAGATGCGGTGATCGACGGCGATGTCGGCGCGCTCTCCGGCGGATGGAAGATGCGCGTGGCGATCGCGAAGATCCTGTTAGGCAGGTTCGACGTGCTGCTGCTCGACGAGCCGACGAATCATCTCGATATCGAATCGATCGTCTGGCTCGAGCGGTTCCTGAAGGCGTCGGCGGCGACGATCTTCATGACCTCGCACGATCGCGACTTCATGAATCGCATCGTCGATCGCATCGTGGAGATCGACGGCGGCGAGATCCTCACGTACAGCGGCAACTACGACTTCTATGTGCGCGAGCGCGAGCTGGCGGAAGCGAATCAGGAGGCGGCGTACGCGCGGCAGCAGGCGAAGCTGAAGAAGGAGCAGCGCTTCATCGAGCGCTTCTCGGCGCACGCGGCGAAGGCGGCGCAGGTGCAGAGCCGGGTCAAAGCGCTGGAGAAGATCGAGCGCATCGAGCCGCCGCGCAAGCGCAAGGTGATGAAGTTCGATTTTCGCAATCCGCCGCGCAGCGGAGATGACGTGGCGATGATCGAGCGCGTGTCGAAGCGCTTCGGATCGAAAGTGCTGTACGACGACTTCTCGTTTCTCGTTCGCCGGCGGGAGCGGTGGTGTGTGATGGGAAAGAACGGCGCGGGGAAGTCGACGCTGCTGAAGATGGTGGCGGGCGCACTGACGCCTGGCCC
>DATIZY010000170.1:0-2016 GCA_035516895.1 Thermoanaerobaculia bacterium
TCAACGGCCTGGTGCGGCACTACTTCATGCGCCGCGGCTCGAATGTCGCCGATCTTCAGGTCAACCTCGTGCCGAAGGGAGACCGCAAAGCGCAGAGCCACGCGATCGCAAAGCGCGTTCGCACGATGATCGCGCCGATCGCACGCCGCTGGGGTGCGCGCGTGAAAGTGGCCGAAGTTCCGCCCGGGCCGCCGGTGCTGCAGACTCTCGTCGCGGAAATCTACGGCCCCGATTACTCGCGACAGATCGCGATCGGAAAACAGGTCGAGGCAATCTTCGACCGCACCGCCGGCGTCGTCGATGTCGATTCGTACACCGAAGACGATCAGCAGCAGTTCCGCTTCGTGGTCGACAAGGAGAAAGCGGCGCTCAACGGAGTCGCGCCGCAGCAGATCGACGCGACGCTGCGCCTCGCGCTTTCCGGCATGCCGGCCGGACTGATGCACGTCGAGAACGCGGAAGAGGACGTGCCGATCGTCGTGCAAGTGCCGCGCGCGCTGCGCTCGACGGTCGATCAACTTCGATCGCTGCGCGTGCAGTCGGCGTCGGGCGCACTCGTTCCGCTCGGGACGCTCGTCGACATCTACGAGGGCGTCGCGCCGAAGAGCATCTACCACAAGAACCTGATGCCGGTCGTCTACGTCACCGCCGACGTCGCCGGAGCGGAAGAGAGTCCGATCTACGCCATCCTGAAGCTGAATCGGGCGCTCGACGAGTTGAAACTTCCGGAAGGCTACGCGATGCAGCGCCTCGTCGCGCACCAGCCGTTCTCCACGGCGAAGTACGCGATGAAGTGGGACGGCGAATGGCACATCACCTACGAAGTCTTCCGCGACCTCGGTCTCGCCTTCGCGGCGGTGCTCGTGCTGATCTACATTCTGGTCGTCGGCTGGTTCGAATCGTTCAAGACGCCGCTGACGATCATGGCCGCGATCCCGTTCTCGCTCGCCGGCATTCTTCCGGCGCACGCGATGCTCGGCGCGTTCTTCACGGCGACGTCGATGATCGGATTCATCGCCGGCGCGGGAATCGTCGTGCGCAACTCCATCATCCTCGTCGACTTCATCGAGCTGCGGCTCAAACAGGGCATGTCTCTCGAGGACGCCGTGATCGACGCCGGCGCGATCCGCGCGCGCCCGATGATCCTCACCGCGGCCGCGGTCATCGTCGGCGCGATCGTGATCCTGTTCGATCCGATTTTCCAGGGCGTGGCGATCTCGCTCATGGCGGGGGAAGTCGCGTCTGTTCTGCTGTCGCTGCCGGCGGTTCCCATCCTTTATTACATGGCGGAACGGCGGAGCCGTGTCGAAGAGCCGATTGAAGTGCCTGCCGAACCGGTACTCGTGTGAGGTGAAGAATGAAGAGGATTCTCGTCGCCACCGATTTCAGCCCCATCGCCACACAAGCGCTTCGCTACGCCGGCAAGCTCGCCGCAGAAACCGGCGCGGAGCTCATCGCGCTCTACGCCGACGCGTTCGAGCCGCCGGTTGAATTCACGTCGCGCGAAGTGGGCGACGTCGCGCATTCCATTGCGCAATCGCGGCAACGCGCGGAAGAAGAGCTCGAGCGCTGCGTCGGCCAGAGCGTGCCGCCGGGCGTGCGGACACAGGCGATCGTCGTCGAGGGCCACCCGGCGACGGCGATCGTCGAGCACGCGAAGCTTTTGCAGGCAGACACGATCGTGGTCGGCAGTCACGGCCGCAGCGGCATCGAACGTCTGCTTCTCGGCTCGGTCAGTGCTCGGGTCGTCGCGGAAGCGTCGGTGCCGGTGATCGTCGTTCCGAAAGCGGAGGCAGCATGAATGACAGAGTGAAATCGAAATTTGCGAAGGACATCGTCTGCGGAATGATCGTGAACGTCGAAGAGGCCGCGGCGACCTCGACGTACGATGGAAAGCAGCATTTTTTCTGCGGCGCGGGATGCAGGAAGAAATTCGACGCGAATCCCGGCCCGTACGTGCGCGGCGAGATCGCCCCGAAAATGGGCTGACAGCTTTTGATCGTGGAGCGGCGGGCT
>DATIZY010000171.1:0-16453 GCA_035516895.1 Thermoanaerobaculia bacterium
GCGTTCCGACGTCGGCGCGCGCTTCGTGCACCTCGACCTCGCGGCCCGCTTTCGCGAGCGCGATCGCTGCCGCGAGTCCCGATGGCCCCGCCCCTGCAATGCGGATCGCTTGCATCTGACGAATGTTATCGCTGTGATACCGCTGTGAATTCCGAGAAGAAACGTCCGCGGGCGGGATTCGCCGTGCTTGTGGCGGCGGGAATCTTCCTGACGCGAATCTCGGGATTCGTCCGCCTCAAGATCTTCACGCACTACCTGGGCACGTCCGATGCGGCGGGCGTGTTCAGCTCCGCCTATCGCATTCCGAATTTCCTTCAGAACCTGTTCGGCGAAGGCGTGCTGTCGGCGTCGTTCATTCCCGTCTACGCGCGGCTGCTCGCCGAAGGCGATGAGGAGACCGCCGGACGTGTCGCCGGCATCATCGCCAGCCTGCTCGCGCTCGCGGTGGCGATCATCGTGCTGGTGTGCGTGATCATCACGCCGTGGATCCTTTTCGTGATCGCGCCGGGGTTCACGGGCGCCGTTCGCCAGCTGACGATCGAAGTGGTCCGCATTCTCTTTCCCGGCATCGGCCTGCTCGTGATGTCGGCGTGGTGTCTCGGCATTCTCAACAGCCATCACCGATTCTTCCTGCCGTACATCGCGCCGGTGTTCATGAACATCGCGCAGATTGCGACGCTCGTCATCTTCGGCACGCGCCTGCGGCAGGCCGATCTCGCCGTCGCGCTCGCGTGGGGTGCTGTCGCTGGAGCGGTGCTGCAGTTCGGGATTCAAGTTCCCTTCGTCTTTCGCTACGACAAGAAAATCCGCTTCGCTCTCGAGACGACGCTCGCGCCGGTGCGCGAAGTGCTGCGCAACTTCACTCCGGTCGTGGTCGGCCGCGGCGTCGTGCAACTGAGCGCATACCTCGACAACATCCTTTCGACGCTCCTCGGCACCGCCGCCGCGGCGTCGATCTTTTACGCGCAGACGATCGCCATCCTGCCGGTGAGCCTTTTCGGGATGTCGGTGGCGGCGGCCGAGCTGCCGCAGATGTCGAGCGCTGTCGGCTCCGATGAGGAGATTTTCGCCGCCTTGCGCAAGCGGATGGAGCGCGGCCTGCGGCAGATCGCCTTCTTCGTCGTTCCGACGGTCGTGGCCTTCATCGCCATCGGCAAAGCGATCATCGGCGCGCTGCTCCAGGGCGGCCAGTTCCACGGCAACGACGCGCAGTGCGTCTGGTACATCCTCATCGGATCGACGCTCGGACTTCTCGCGGTCACGTTAGGCCGTTTGTACTCGTCGGCGTTCTACGCCCTGCGCGACACGAAGACGCCGCTGCGCTTCGCGATGATCCGCGTCGCGCTCACCGGACTGCTCGGCTACCTGTTCGCGATTCCCCTCCGTCCGCTGCTGATCGACGCGCTGCAGCTCGCGCACGTGCCGCTGCCGCCGATTCAGGGCACGCTCAAACCGTACGGCGCGATCGCGCTGACCGCGACCGCCGGCATTGCCGGGTGGCTCGAATTCATGCTGCTTCGCCGCGCGCTGGGCCGGCGGATCGGCGCCGTCCCGCTGTCGCGCGCCTACCTCGGAAAATTGTGGGCTTCCGCGATCGCCGCCGGCGTCGCCGGCGCGACGTTCTACGTCTACGTCATTCCGAGAATCGGTGCGTACTTGCCGCGCGTGTTTCCGAACATCCGCAACGGCATCATCGTCTGCGGTCTGTTCGGCGTCATCTACTTCGCCGCGACGACGCTGCTGAACGTTCCCGAATCGCGCGCAACGCTGGGGCGCTTCTTGCTACGATCGCGCTCGTGAGCGAGGCCCTCCTCGAGGTCAAAAAACTCCGCACCTCGTTTCCGACCGCGAACGGCTTCGTGCACGCGGTCGACAACGTCTCGTTCCGCGTCGGCAAAGGGGAGGCGGTGGCGCTCGTCGGCGAATCGGGCTGCGGCAAGAGCGTGACGGCGATGTCGATCATGCGGCTCGTTGCGCCGCCGGGACGCATCACCGGCGGCGAAGTGCGATTCAAGGGACGCGATCTCGTCACGCTCCCGGAACGACAGCTGCGCGATGTGCGCGGCAACGACATCGCGATGGTCTTTCAGGAGCCGATGACGTCGCTCAATCCCGTCTTCAAGATCGGCGATCAGGTGGCCGAAGCGATTCGCATTCACCGGAACGCGTCGAAGAAGGAGGCGCGCAAGCGCGCCGGCGAGATGCTGGAGCTGGTCTCGATTCCCGATCCGCTCGAGCGGCTCGACGACTATCCGCATCAACTCTCCGGCGGCATGCGGCAGCGCGTGATGATCGCCATGGCGCTGTCGTGCGATCCCGAGCTGCTGATCGCCGACGAGCCGACCACCGCGCTCGATGTCACCATTCAGGCGCAGATCATGGAGCTGCTCGCGTCGCTGCAGAAGCGCCTCGGCCTCGCGATTCTGCTCATCACGCACGACCTCGGCGTCGTCGCCGAGTTTTGCGAGCGCGTGATCGTGATGTACACCGGACGCATCGTCGAGGAATCGCCCGTGCGCGAGCTGTTCGCGAATCCTGCGCATCCCTACACGCGCGGCCTGCTCAAATCGCTGCCGAGCGTCACCGGCACCGGCGCGCGGCTGCCGACGATCAAAGGAATGGTGCCCCCGCTGACCGCGCTGCCGCCCGGGTGCAAATTCAATCCGCGCTGCCCCGACGTCATGCCCATCTGCCTCGGCGACGAGCCTGCGAGGATGAACGTCGGGCCCGGGCACGACGCGCGGTGCTATCTGCACGGCGATCGAGCAGACGCCGAGAGGATGTGACGGTGAGAAATTTCAGATTTCAAATTTCAAATGAAAAAACGAAAATCGGAGCGCCGGTCGATTTTTCATTTTGCATCTGCAAGTTGAAATTTGAAATTTCGGGAAGCGCGCATGCCCGATAAGCCGTTCATCCCCGGCTCCGATACGCCCGAACCGGCGATGACCGGCGGGCAGGTCCTGCCGAACGATCGGCTCACGACGGCGGCAGTCGCGGCCCCGCCGCACGATCGGCGGGAGCAATCGCAATCGCAAGAGACGCCGGTGATTCCCGCCGGCATCGGCGAGCCGCTGCTCATCATCCGCGATCTCAAAAAATACTTTCCGGTCAAGCGCGGCGTGCTCGCGCACGTGGTCGCCGAAGTCAAAGCCGTCGACGGGATTTCGTTGTCCGTCGCGCGCGGCGAGACTCTCGGCCTCGTCGGCGAATCGGGTTCGGGGAAAACGACGGTGGGCCGCTGCATTCTGCGTCTCATCGAGCCGACCTCCGGCTCGATCGAGTTCGAGGGCGTCGACATCCTGCAGCTCGGATCGGGGGACATGCGCCGCATGCGCCGCAACATGCAGATCGTGTTTCAGGATCCCTACGCGTCGTTGAATCCGAGGATGACGGTGGGGACGATTGTGGGGGAGCCGCTGATCATTCACGGCGGGATGACGAGCAGCGAGCGCGCCGATCGCGTCGCCGAGCTTCTCGAGAAAGTCGGCCTCAGCCCCGAGTATCGCAAGCGATTCCCGCACGAGTTCTCCGGCGGCCAGCGGCAGCGCATCGGCGTGGCGCGCGCGCTGGCGACGAATCCGAAGTTTCTCGTGCTCGACGAACCGGTGTCGGCGCTCGACGTCTCCGTGCAGGCGCAGGTGGTCAACCTCCTGCAGGACCTCCAGGAAGAGCTACAATTAACATATCTATTTATCGCACATGATTTGTCCGTGGTCGAGCACATCTCCACCCGCGTCGCCGTCATGTACCTCGGTAAAATCATGGAGGTCGCGGATCGTCATGATTTGTATGCCGATCCGTTGCATCCCTACACGAAAGCGCTGTTGTCCGCCGTGCCGGTGCCGGATCCGACGGTGCACAAGAGCCGGATCCTGCTCACGGGCGACATTCCGACGCCGCTCGATCCGCCGAGCGGCTGCGTGTTTCACACCCGCTGTCCGATCGCCCAGTTTCCGGTTTGCCGCGACGTCGTTCCGCCGCTCGTCGAGCACAAGCCGCGTCATTTTGCGGCGTGCCATTTCGCCGGCGCGCCGGTCCCGGCCGCGGAAACGACTTCGACAAAAAGCTAACCCGCGCGTATCCGATTTCGTCCGTCACCGTTAGAATGCACGGGCTTTTGGTGTCCTTTACGAAACTCACGAGTTGTCCCTACGTAATAGTTGCGTGTCCAGGAGGTTCTTCATGACCGCAGTTCGACGGTTGTTCGCTGTGATTTGCGCGTTCGGAGCGATGTCGCTCTCCGCGCAAACCAAGCCGGCAACCCCAACTCCCGCGCCGGCGCCGGCACCGAACGCAGCGCCGACGACGGAGCCGGTGACCGCGCCCGTCACCGCCGATACCGATCAAGACCTGACCAATCCGCGCCGGCTCGAGCTGTCGATCGACGACGCGCTGAAGACCGCCGTCGAGCGCAATGTCGGCATCTCGCTGCAGCGCTACACGTTCCTGGAAGCGGGCGAGAGCCTCCGCGAAACGTACGGCATCTTCGACTGGCTCGCGACCGGCGACGTCGGCTATTCGAACGCCGAATCGCCGACGATCTCGCAGGCGCAGGCCGCGGCGTCGAAGCGGCTGAACTGGGACTTCGGCGTCTCCCAGCTCCTTCCGACCGGCGGCTCGTACAACGTCAACTTCACGAACAACCGGCAGAACATCACCGGCGGCTTCACCACGGTCAATCCGTCGTACAACAGCTCGCTCGCAGTCGGTTTCACGCAGCCGCTGCTGCGCAACTTCGGCGTCGACGTGACCAGCCGCGGCATTCTCATCGCCCGCAACACCCTCGGCATCAACGAGGAGGCGTTCCGCGCGACGATCATGGACACCGCCGTCACGGCGGAGCAGTCGTACCTGAACCTCGTGTACGCGCGGCAGTTCGTCGACGTCGTCAAGGAAGCGCTCTTCCTCGCGCGAGACCAGGCGCGCATCACGCAGATCCGCATCGACGTCGGCGCGTCCGCGCCGCTCGACATCCTGCAGCCCCGCGTGCAGATCGCCACGGAAGAGCAGGCGCTGATCGCCGCCGTCGCCAGCGTGCGCGACGCCGAGGACCAGCTGCGTCAGGTGATGCATCTGGCGCCGGCGGACTGGGACCGTCCGATCATTCCGACCACTCCGGCCACGTACACCCCGATGACCATCGATCAGGAGCGCGCCGTCGCAAAGGCGATCGCCGCGCGTCCCGAGATGCACGAACAGCAGCTCACGACGCGGTCGCGCGAGATCGATTACGTCTACGCCCGCAACCAGGTCCTCCCGCGCGTGGACCTGAACCTCGGCTACACCTCCGCGGGGCTCGGCGGGACGACGCTCGATCCGAACACCGGGGTTCCGCTCAGCTCGACCGGCTATCCGCACGCGCTGAGTCAGGTCTTCGGGAACAACTTCCCGTCGTACTCGTTCGGCGTCACGCTCGGACTGCCGATCATCAACATTGCCGCCAAGGCCGAGGCGAAACGCGCGGAGTTCGATGTTTCGCTGGCGCGTGAGAGCGAAGAGCAGGAGCGGCAGAGCATCGTCGTGCAGGTCCGCGCTGCGGCGCGAGCGATCGACACGGCAGCGAAGGAGATCACCGCATCGCGCACGGCGCGAGAAGCGGCCGAGCAGAACGTCGAAGCCGAGCGCCGCCGCTACGAGAACGGTCTTTCGACGAACTTCCAGGTCCTGCAGATCCAGCAGCAGCTCACGCAGGCGCGCGCATCGGAGATCCAGGCGCTCGTCGGCTACAACAGCGCGGTTGTCTCCTATCACCGCGCGATCGGGGATCTTCTCGATGTCGCCGGCATTCGCGTCGAGGAGCCTGCGGTGCAGGAGCCGCAGATCTTCGGGCATCTGCTCGACAACAACCGATACAATTGGCTGAATTACGGCAGCCGAGTCCAGCAGCCGAAACCCGAAGCACACCCATGATGACAACCGATCTTCCGGCCCCTGCGCCGGCGCCCGCGGCACCGAAGCCGAACGGCTTTCAGCGCATCATCGGCGTTCTGTTCTCGCCGAACGAGACGTTTGAATCGATCGCGCGGCAGCCGGACTGGGTCGTGCCGCTGGTCGTGATCCTGGTGGTCTCGATCGTCGCCGGCATCGTCTTCGCGCAGCGCGTCGACTTCACGGCAGCGGTCCGCGAGCAGATGGAGAGCCGGAATCTGCCGCAGGACCAGATCGACCGCGCGGTTCGCATCACCGCAGCGGCGAGCAAGATCATCTCGTACGTGTCGCCGGTCCTCTCGCTGCTGTTCCTCCTGATCATCGCCGCGATTCTGCTTCTCGCGTTCCGGCTTTTCGGCGGTGAAGGCGATTTCCGCCAGGCATTCTCGGTCACGAACTACGCGTGGATGCCCGGTGTCCTGAAAAGCATCATCCTCACCGCGCTCGTCGCTGCGCGCGGTGCGAGCGCGACCGAGCTGCCGACGCTGCTGCGCTCGAATCTCGCGTTCCTCACGTCGATGAAGACGAATCTGCTGCTCTTCACGCTTTTGTCGAAGATCGACGTCTTCACGATCTGGCTCCTCGCGCTGTTCATCATCGGCTTCGCATCCGTCGCGAAATTCACCAAAGCGAAGTCGGCCGCGATCGTCATCAGCCTCTGGGTCGTCGCGACGCTCGTCAGCCTGATTGGTCCGGCGATTCAGACGCTGCAGAAATGAAGCGTGTTTACATCATCGCCGGGGCGGTCCTCCTCCTGGCCGTCATTGTCTTCGCCAGCGTCCGCGCCGGCGGAACGAAAGAGGAGAAGGTCTACGCGGAGGCGGTGAAGCCGCGCAAGATCGAGGCCGTCGTCACCGCACCGGGCGAAGTCAATCCGAAGGTCAAGGTCAACATCGACGCGCACATCGTCGGTAAGATCGAGCACATCTACTTCAACGAAGGCGACACCGTTCGCAAAGGGCAGAAGCTGATCGAGCTCGAGCGCTACGCGTACGAGGCGGCGCGCGACCGCGCCCAATCCGCCGTCGTCGCCGCGCGCATCGAGGTCACGCGCGCGAAGGTGGCGCTCGATACCGCGCAGGTCGCGTACAACCGCGCCGTCGACATGAAGAAGAACGGCATCGAAACGCAGGAACTCTTCGACAACGCGGAACTCGCGCTGGAAAACGCCCGCGCCGGATACGACTCGGCAAAGCAGGGCGTCACGCAGGCGCAAGCGCTGCTCGAGCAGGCGGAGACCGACTTGTCGCACACGACGATCGTCTCGCCCATCGACGGGAAGGCCGTGCAGCTGAATGCGCACGAGGGTGAGGTCGTCGTCACCGGCACGATGAACAATCCGGCTTCGGTGATCGCCGTGATCGCCGATCTCTCCGAGATTCTCGTCGAGTCGGACGTGAACGAGACCGACGTCGTCGCGCTGAAACTCGGCATGCCGGCGAAGGTGCACGTCGACGCGATTCCGGAGAAGGAGTACATCGGACACGTCGAGGAGATCGGCAGCTCGGCCACCGCGCGCCAGAGCGCAGGCGCCGGCATTCGCTACTTCAAGGTGAAGGTGGCCATCGACAATCCGGACGACCGTCTGCGGCCCGGCATGACCTCGCAGGTCTCGATCATCACCAGCACCGCTGCGAACACGCCGTCCGTACCGATTCAGAGCGTGGTCGAGCGCGTGCCGCCGTCGCTCGCGAAAGGCAAGGGCGCGGACGCCGACCAGGACGAGAGCCTGCCGAAGAAGAAGTACGTATTTGTCGTTGACAACGGAAAAGCGAACATGGTCGAAGTGACCACCGGGATCAGCGACGCCACGCACGTGGCGATCGTCTCCGGCGTCAAAACGGGACAGCAGGTGATCACCGGGCCGTATCGCACGCTGAAGAAGCTGCAGGACGCCGATCCGGTGCAGGTCACGAAAGAAGAAACGACGACGAAGGCCGAAAGCGAGTAATGGCGGACACCAATCACAATCATTTGATCGAGATGAGCGACCTCACGCGCGTGTATCAGCTCGGCCCGCAGGAGATCTACGCGCTCCGCGGCATCGACCTGATCGTCGGGCAGGGTGAGTACGTCGCGATCATGGGCCCGTCCGGCTCGGGCAAGTCGACGCTGATGAACATCATCGGCTGCCTCGACCGCCCGACCGCCGGTCAGTACATCCTCGACGGGATTCCGGTCGAGTCGATGGATGACGATCATCTCGCCGCCGTGCGCAACAAGAAAATCGGATTCGTTTTTCAGACGTTCAATCTTCTGCCGCGCACCACCGCGCTGCAGAACGTCGAGCTTCCACTCGTTTACGCAAAGGTGCCGCGGCACGAGCGACACCAGCTCGCGGAGGAGGCGCTGCGCGCGGTCGGCCTCGCCGAGCGCATGAACCATCAGCCGAACGAGCTTTCGGGCGGCCAGCGCCAGCGCGTTGCAATCGCGCGCGCGCTCGTGAACAAGCCCTCGCTTCTGCTCGCCGACGAGCCGACGGGCAACCTCGACTCGCAGACCGGCCGCGAGATTCTCGACCTCTTCCGCGATCTCCATTCGCGCGGCAATTCGATCATCATGGTCACGCACGAAGACGATGTGGCGCGCGAGGCCAAACGGATCGTTCACATTCGGGACGGAAAGGTTCGCGACTAGTCGTCCCGGGTCCCGGGTCTACAAGCAGTGGAGCGATCTGGAAGCGAGGGACAATGGAGTCATGAAGGTGACTCGATTTGAGGATTCGAGGGCGTGGCAGCGCGCTCGCGAGCTAACGAGCCTTCTCTATGACGCGTCCCGGGTCGATCCGTTCGCACACGACTTCGCAATGTGCAAACAAATCCGAAATGCCGCGATATCGGTCATGTCCAACATCGCGCAAGGTTTCGACCGCCACCGGGACCCCGAATTCCTCTGCTTCCTACGGGTAGCGAAGGCCTCGTGCGGCGAAGTGCGGGCGCAGGCGTACGTTGCGTTCGACCAGCATTCCATCAGTGATGGGCAATTCGAATCACTGCTCGCCAAGTCGGCGGAAGCAGGCGGCGCGATTCGCAGATTGCAGGAGTCAATCGAGGGAACGTCACCCGGGACCCGGGACCCGGGACGCGGGACAGAACAGTGTTCCTAGAGAATTTCAAGATCGCCCTCCGCGCGATCGGCGCGAACAAGCTCCGCTCGATCCTGACGGTGCTCGGCGTGATGATCGGCGTCGCGTCGGTCATCGCCGTCGTATCGCTCGTGCAGGGCATGCAGTACAAGATCTCCAAGGACCTGCAGAGCATCGGATCGACGTTCATCGAGGTCTATCCGGATCCGGGCGAGCAGCGCAATCCCTTCCTGCAGAAACTGCCCGACCTCACCGTCGACGACGCGAATGCGGTGAGAAAAGGCACCACCGCAATCCACGAGTGGACGCCGATCTTCATCAGCCAGGCGCAGATGAAATACGGCGACGCGATCCACAGCTCGCAGCTGTACGCCGTCAGCAACTCGTATCAGGAAGTGGTGAATCACTGGGTCCAGCACGGCCGCTTCTTCTCGCCGCTCGACGAAGAGGGCAAGAAGCGCGTCTGCGCCGTCGGCCTGGAAACGGTCAACGCGCTGAAGCTCGGCAACGAGCCGGTCGGCAAGGTGATCCAGATCGACAGCAACGCGTTCACCGTCATCGGCGTCTTCGAGAAGAAGGGCGGCACGTTCGGCAACAACGAAGACGACATCGTCGTGATCCCGTTCTCCACGGCCACCGCGATCTACGGCGCCGACAACATGCGCAAGCTGGTCCTCGCGTTCCAGATGCGCACCAACGCCGATCTCGATCTGACCAAAGAGCAGGTGACCGAGATCCTCCGCTCGCGCCACCACCTCAAGAAAGCCGACGCGAACGATTTCCGCATCCTGGCACAGGAAGAGATCATGAAGACGGTCTCGACCGTGCTCATGAACACGACGATGGTCATGGCCGCGGTCGTCGGAATCGCGCTGCTCGTCGGCGGAATCGGAATCATGAACATCATGCTCGTCTCCGTCACCGAGCGGACTCGTGAGATCGGAATCCGCAAGTCGATCGGCGCACGGCGGCGCGACGTGCTGATTCAATTTCTCATCGAGGCGATCGCCCTTTCGGGCCTCGGCGGCGCCGTTGGAGTGGTCGGCGGCTACATCCTGGCGAACGTTGCGAGATTGTTACTCGCGCGCCTCGTTGAGCTTCCGCCCGTCCACACCCCGTTCTGGGCGATCCTCCTCGCCTTCGGCTTCTGCGCATTCCTCGGTACACTGTTCGGGATCTATCCAGCGGCGAAAGCCTCGAAGCTCGATCCGATCGAGGCTCTGCGGTACGAGTGATGCAGTCGAAATGGATCGCCTTGAACACCGGTTTGTCCTGACGTGAAGCGACTTCCCCTCATCCTCCTTCTCATTCTCACCGCCGCAGCCGCGAGCGCGCAGACGATGCCGCTCTCGGAGATCCAGAAGGGGATGCATGGCTACGGCGTCACGGTCTTCGAGGGCAATCGCCTCGACAAATTCGACGTCGAGATCCTCGGCGTGCTTCACAACATCGGACCGGGACAGAACCTCATTCTGGCGAAGGTCGGCTCGCCCGTGATCGAGCGCGCCGGCGTCATCGCCGGGATGAGCGGATCGCCGATCTACATCGACGGAAAAGTGATCGGCGCGCTCGCGTACGCGTGGCAGTTCGCAAAAGAGCCGATCGCCGGAATCACTCCGATCGCCGAGATGCTCAAGATCGCCGACCTGGGCCGGAACACATCGTCGGCAGTCATCGCAGCGACGCCGCGCGTCAGCGCGAGCGAGTTCCTCGACGCGATCGCCAACGGCAAGGAAGTTCAGGAATTCGAAAAGCTCGAAAGCGGACTGGCACAGGCCTCGCCGGCGAGCACGATGACCGGAGTTCGTCCGATCGCGGTGCCGCTGTCGATGTCGAGCTTCGCACCCGACACGATCTCGCGCTTCTCGAAATATCTCGACGCGATGGGATTCGTCGCGGTGCCGAGCGGATCGACCACAACGGCGAGCGGCGAGCAGCGGACGGCGAGCGGCCAATTCCATCCCGGTGACGCCATCGGCGCCGTGCTGCTCAACGGCGATTTCAACGTCGCCGCGACCGGCACGGTGTCGTTCGTCGACGGCAGCCGCATCTACGCGTTCGGCCATCCGTTCCTCGACATGGGCGAGGTCAGCTTCCCCATGGCGAAGTCGGACATCGTCACGGTGATGCCGAGCATCGCCAGCTCATTCAAGTTCGCGAACACCGGGGCCATCGTCGGGGCATTTCATCAGGACCGGTCCACCGGAATCATGGGCACGGTCGGCAGCAGCGCCGACATGATCCCGATCGACCTCACGGTCGAGGGCTCCGGGCCCGTGCAGAACTATCACGTCAACATCGTCCGTGATTCGATGCTCTCGCCGCTGATCCTGGCGATGGCCGCCGACAGCGTCATCGCGAACGCGCAGCGCGCCGCCGGCGAGCGCACGGTCGTGATGGACTCTGAAATCAAAGTCAGAGGATTCGATACGCCGATCCATCTCCGCGAAGGATGGGCAGGGGCCCAGGCGCGGCAAGCGATCCCGGCGTATCTCGCGCTCGTCGCCGGCTACGTGATGTCGAACGAGTTTCAGGCCGCCGACATCGAGAGCGTCAAGATTCACCTGCGTCACGACGACGATCTGCGCATCGCCAAGATCATGGAGGCGTCGATCGTGCCGCCGGACGACGGCCGCATCACGCCCGGCGACACGGTCAGGGTGCGCACGGTCCTGAAGCCGTATCGCGGCGAGGCGTTCACCGAGTCGTTCGATGTGAAGATCCCGGACGATCAGGCGCCGGGCAGCGCGTATCTGCTGATCGGCAGCGGATCGCTCGCGAACCAGGTCGATTTCTCGCTCGTTCCGCCCGATCCGCGAACGCTGCAGCAGGTCATCGGCGTTCTGCAGCGCCTGCGTCCATCCACCGACCTCACCGTGGGGCTTTATTCGCCCGGTGAAGGCGCGGTGACCGCGGGCGTGTATCTGCCCGATCTCCCACCGAGCATGCGCGCGGTGGTGACCGGCGATACGTCGAACAGCGCGCAGGCGGCGGTGAAGTACCATGCGGCCGAACACCTCGTCCGTCCCCTGGGCTACATCGTCGACGGCGCGGTGAAGATCGACCTCGACATCAAACCTCAGAGCTAGTCCTGTGTCCTGATTCCGAAGTCCTGAGCGGTCGCGTCTTCTCAGGACTCGGCACTCGGGACTCAGCACTCCGAAAGGGTCCAACATGCGTATTCGTTTCGCGCTCGCGTTGAGCGCGTTCGCAGTTTCAGCGTTCGCGGTGACGCCGCAGTTCTGGCGCGTCCGCAATGCCGAAGATTTTCTTGGCGGCGATATCGACGGGTTCGCGGTGACATCGCGCGGCGAGCTTCGTCCCGGACCGTCGCTGAAAAAGATCGCCAGCTTCGACGATCCGTTCGTGCTGACGCAGGCTGCAGCGCCGAACGGCGATGATTTCTTCGGAACCGGGAACGACGGCAAGGTCTACCGTCTCCGCGGCTCCGACCTCAAGCTGCTCTACACCGCGCCCGAGCCGGAGATCTACGCGCTGGCGTTTCACGGCGGCGCGCTCTACGTCGGCAGCTCGCCGAACGGAAAGATCTATCGCGTCGATCCGAACGACGGCAACGCGACGACGTTCTTCGATCCGAAAGAGGCCTACATCTGGTCGATGGCGTTTCTGCCCGACGGCTCGCTCGCCGTGGCGACCGGAGTCGACGGCAAGCTCTATCGCGTCTCGCCGGACGGACAGGGCAAAGTGATCTTCGATTCGCCGGAGACGCATCTGCGCTCGCTCGCGGTGAAGAGCGACGGGACAATGCTCGTCGGCGGATCGGCAAAGGCGCGCATCTACGAGGTCAAACCGGACGGCGCCGCGCACGCGCTGTACGATTCGGCGCTCAACGAGATCTCGTCGATTTACATCGACAGGAATGGCATCGGTTGGGCGGCCGGAGTGAGCAACGTCCTGCCGTCGAGCGCGCCGCAGAAGACGACCGCGCCGAAGCCGGCGTCATCGCCTTCGTCATCGGGTACCTCGACCGCGACCGCGGAGCCGAAAAAAGAAGAGTCGGCGGGAAACGTCGAAGTCACCTTCTCGCTCGACGACCAGTCGAACGCCGCGTCTCAGAGCGGGGCAGGGGAGCTTTACAAGATCAATCCCGACGGCTTCGTCGAGGTCGCACGCAAGTTCGATCGGGAGATGATCTACGCGATCGGTGCGGCGCCCGACGGCGGCATTCTGCTTTCGACGGGACCGCGCGGGAGGATCTACGAGGTCAACGGCAGCGACGTCTCGCTGCTCGCCGAAGTGCCGGAGAAGCAGGTCGTGTCGATTGCGCCCGCCGGCGGGGGCACGCTCGTCACGACCACGAACAGCGGTGCCGTCTACCGCATGCTCGACACGCCGCCGAGCAGCGCCGAGTTCCGCTCGGCCGTGAAGGACGTCGATCGCTTCTCGAAGTTCGGGCACTACCGCATCGAGGGCGACAACCTCGCGAGCAGCCATCTGCAAATCGCGTTTCGTTCGGGCAACACGCGCACTCCGGACGCGACGTGGAGCCCGTGGAGCGCGCCCTCGAGCTCGACCGAGGGAAGCATCGATGTTCCGGCGGGCCGCTATGCGCAGTGGAAGGTCACGCTGCCGAACGCGTCGCGCAACGTCGTCATCGATGACGTCACGGTCGCGTACATCAACCGCAACATTGCGCCGGCCATCGATTCGGTGATCGTGCAGGATCCTGCCGTCGTGTACATCACCGGCAGCTATCCGCCGTCTCCGCAGGTGGTCGAAGCGACGAACCCCGACGAGTACGGCATTTTCACGAGCCTCGATACGCCGCGAACCGAGCAGCCGGGCAAGAGAGTCTTTCGCAAGGGATATCGCACGATCACCTGGCGCGCGCACGACGACAACGGCGATCCGCTTCGCTACTCGCTCTACTTTCGCCGGAAGGGCAGTGAAACGTGGCTGCGGCTGCGCGAGAACATCGACGAAAACTCGATGAACTTCGATACCTCGCAGCTGCCCGACGGCAACTACGAGCTGCGGCTCGTCGCCAGTGACGGCATCGACAACCCCGAGAACCCGCTCACCGCCGAGCGCGAAGGAATCGATTTCCAGGTCGACAACACACCGCCCTCGATCGCCTTCAACCCGCAGGGCGATGACGTCGTCGTGCGCGTCACCGACGCCATGTCGCCGATCGGCAAGGTCGAGTATTCGATCGACGCGCAGAAGTGGATCCGCCTCGAGCCCGCCGACGGCATCGCCGATTCGACCGAGGAGACGTATCGCGTCAAGCGGAGCGCGGTGGCGGGGAAATTCGTCATCGTGCGTGCCGTCGACGCCTTCTACAACGTCGCAACCCAGTCGATCAACGTGAAGTAAGTTCGCAGCTCACCGCACCGTTCGTGCGCCTTTGCCGGGTGCGAGCGTTCCGGCCGCGAACCGGCAACCCTGCCACGGAAGACGACCGGCGTGGGGTGCCTTCACAGGAGGCTTTGCAGCGGCTGCAAACTGCAGACTGCGAAGTGCGAACCGCGAACTTTATAATGGCGGGGTGAAGCGTTTCCTTGTCGTCCTTCTGCTGCTCGTCGCCTGCCGCAACGAGCGGCCGCTTCCTCCCGTCGCTCCCGGTCCCGATCAGAACACGCCGCAGGACGGCGGGACCGTCGTCCGGCGGCTGGAGATCGACGTCACGACGCTCAATCCGATCATGGCGCAGAACGACCCCGATCGCCGCGTCGATTTCCTGCTGTTCACGCCGATGATCAACCTCGACGCCGACCTCGAACCGGCGCCGGGCCTCGCGGACAAATGGGACATCAGCGCGGACGGCAAGCAGTACACGTTTCATCTCAATCCTGCGGCGACGTTCTCGGACGGCTCGCCGGTCAAGGCGAGCGACGTGCTCTTCACGCTGCAGAAGATCGTCGATCCGCAGACCGAGGCGCCGCAGATCGCCGGAGGATTCGAGAATCTCGATCTCAAGAACACGCGCGTCGTCGACGATCACACGATCGTCGTCGCCTTCCGCGAGGCGCTCGCGCCGCAGCTGGTTCATTTCAACGACCTGATGGTCCTTCCGGAGCACGTCTACTCGAAGGGCGACTTCAAAAGCGATTTCACGTCGCGCGCGGTCGGATGCGGGCCGTACCGGCTCGTGCGCCGCGTCCCCGGGCAGGAGATCCTTCTCGAACGGCGGCCGGAGTACTGGGGGCCGAAGCCGTACCTTCAGCGCGTTCTGTTCAAAGTGATCCTCGATGACGCGACCGCGTGGGCGGCGATGAAGCGCGGCGAGATCGACGAGACGATGATCCCGACCGACACGTGGGTCGCCGAGAGCCGCCGTCCCGAGCTGGCGAAGAACATCGACTTCATCCGCTTCTACACGCTGAACTACAACTACATCCCGTGGAATACGCGCGATCCGATCCTCTCGGACAAACGGGTGCGGCGCGCGCTGGCGATGTGCATCGACCTGCAGTCGATCATCGACAATCTCTATCACGGCACCGCGCGCGCGATGACCGGACCGTTCACGCCCGATCAGTGGGCCTACAACCCGGAAGTGCCGGCGATCGAATACAACCCGCAGCAGGCGCTGCACATCCTGAATTCGATGGGATGGCTGGACACGAATCACGACGGCGTGCTCGACAAAGACGGCAAGCCGCTCAGGCTGCAGATGATCGTGTTCAGCGGCAGCCTCGCCTCGACCCAGTTCGGCCCGCTCTTTCAGGCAGAGCTGAAAAAAATCGGCGTCCAGCTGGACATCGTGCCTCTCGAGCCGAGCACGTTCATCAACCGCGTGCTGTCGGGCGATTATCAGTGCGCCTACATGAACTGGAAGCTCGATCCCGATCCCGATCCGTTCAACCTGTTTCACTCGTCGCAGTTCCCGCCGCGCGGACAGAATTTCGTCTTCTACTCGAATCCGCAGGCGGACCAGCTGATCGAAGCCGGCCGCCGCGAGTTCGATCAGTCGAAGCGGCAGAAAATCTATCGCCAGCTTCACGCGCTGCTCGCCGACGATCAACCGTACACATGGACGGTCGAGGTCTCCTCCAAGTGGGCCGTGAGCAAGCGGCTGCACGACGTGAAGATCAGCCGCGGCTGGGGGCTGTTCGGATGGGTGCCGGGCGAGTTCGGATGGTGGGTCCCGCGCGATCAACGCACGCACGACGTTAGACATTAGGCGTTAGATGCCAGGCCTCAGGCCTCAGGCGTCGGGTCTCAGGCGTCAGGCCTCGGGCCTCAGGCGTCAGGCCTCGGGCGTCGGCCTCGCAGGCCAGGGCGGCTCGTCGCCTGTTTGCTGTTGCTTCTAACGCCCGGCGCCTGACATCTGACGCCCGACACCTGACGCCTGACACCTGACGCCCGACGCCTGACGCCTGACGCCCGACGCCTAACGCCCAACGCCTACGCAAAACGCCTAGCGCCGAACCCCCGGCGCCTGCCGCCTGCGTTTCGTCAGCGTCCCGGCTC
>DATIZY010000172.1:0-43366 GCA_035516895.1 Thermoanaerobaculia bacterium
CGAGGGTACGGAATCATCGCCCGTGTGCCGCTCGCGTCCGGGCTGCTGACCGGCAAATTCCGGATCGATTCGCTCTTCGCCTCGGACGACATCCGCCAGAACTTTCTGACCGCGCGGCGGCTGCAGGAGGCTGTCGCCCGCGTCGACGAAGTCAAATCGATCATCGGCGGCGCGGCGCGGAGCCTGACCGAGGGCGCGTTGCGTTTCGTGCTTGCGGCGGAAGCGGTCTCGACCACAATCCCCGGAGCAAAGAACGCACGACAGGTCGAGATGAACGCCGCCGCGGCCGACGCGCCGCTGCCCCCCGACGTCGTCGAGCGGCTCCGATCGCGCCTGGGCGACTACAACTTCTATCAGCGGCACGGAATACGTTTGTAGCGGAGCGACGAGCTCTCAGCCCCCGCGCGGGAGCCGTGAGAGGCCGCAGCTCCCTGCTCGGGATGACATGTCGCGTCTGAACTGTTCTACGTCCGAATGCCCACTCGCACGATCTCCATTCGCGGCGCGCGGACACACAACCTCAAGAACATTTCCGTCGAGATCCCGCAGCGGCAGCTGACCGTTCTGACGGGCCCGTCGGGATCGGGAAAGTCTTCGCTCGCCTTCAACACCCTCTATGCCGAGGGGCAGCGGAGGTTCGTCGAGTCGATGTCGACGTACGTGCGGCAGTTTCTCGAGCGCATCGACCGCCCCGACGTCGACGAGATCGAAGGCATCCTGCCGGCGATCGCGATCGAGCAGAAGAACTCGGTCAAGAACGCGCGATCGACAGTCGCGACCGCCACCGAGCTCGCCGATCACATTCGTCTTTTCATGACGTACTGCGGCGAGACGACCTGTCCCGATTGCAAAGTCATCGTCCGGAAGGATTCGCCGGAGTCGGTCACGAAGACGATCGTGGAGCAGCTCGGGGGCAAGCGCGTCGTGGTGCTCGCTCCGATTTTCTTCGACGCGATGAATCGCGACGAGGTCCTTCGCCAGCTGATCAAAGCGGGTTACTTCCGCGTGTGGATCGACGGCGAGGTGCGCGACATCAAAGAGGTCGACCTCACGTCATCGACCTCGCTCGAGCTGGTCATCACGCGCGCACGCATCGATCCGGAAAAGCCCTCGCAGATCACCGAAGCGATCGAGCAGGCATTCGAGATCTCGAAAGGCACGGTCAACGTGCTCGAAGAAAGCAAGACCGGCTGGCTCAGCCACCGATTCACGTCGCGCTTCGCGTGCAACAAGTGCGGGACGGAGTTCCTCGAGCCGACGCCGCAGCTGTTCTCGTTCAACTCGCCGCTCGGTGCGTGCACGAGTTGCCAGGGCTATGGACGCATCATCGGCATCGACATGGAGAAGGTGATTCCGAACCGCGGGCTGCGGCTGGACGAGCTGCCCGTCGCGCCATGGAACTCGGCCGGATACGAAGATTGCTACGAGGACCTCGAGCGCGCCGCGAAAAAGTACGGCCTGCGGCTCGATGTGCCGATCGACCAGCTCACGACCAGCGAATGGGACCTGCTTTACCAGGGCCGCGGAAAGTGGTACGGCATCAAAGGCTTCTTCGAGTGGCTCGAGACGAAGAAGTACAAGATCCACGTCCGCGTGAAGCTCGCCAAATATCGCAGCTACGAGCCATGCCCGCAGTGCCACGGCTCGCGATTGAAATCGGCGGCCGACAACGTGAAGTTCCGCGCGCTCACCGTCGCCGATCTCTTCGCGATGAACGTCAAAACGGCGCGGCACTTCTGGGAGTACCTGCCGATGTCGAAGCAGGAGGAGGCGGTGGCCGGACATCTGCGGCGGGAGATCGTCAATCGGCTCGTCTACCTCGACGACGTCGGCCTGTCGTACCTCACGCTCGACCGTCAGACACGAACGCTTTCCGGCGGCGAATCGCAGCGCATCAACCTCGCCGCGGCCCTCGGCAGCTCGCTGACTGAGACGATGTACGTGATCGACGAGCCGACGGTCGGCCTCCACGCGCGCGACAGCGAGCGGCTGTTAGGCGTGCTGCGGCGGCTGAAAAATGCGGGCAACACCGTGATCGTCGTGGAACACGACCCGACGATCATCGCCGGCGCGGATCATGTCATCGAGTTAGGACCCGGCGCCGGCGAGTTCGGCGGCTCCGTCGTTTACTCCGGTCCTGAGCGCAGCGAGGGACCCCCTGAGCAGATACGCGGCGGGTCCCTCGCTGGCGCTCAGCACCAGACGATCACAATTAAGGGCGCAAAAGAACACAACCTGAAAGACGTTACGGTGGAGATCCCGCTCGGCAAGCTCGTGGCGATCACCGGCGTTTCGGGCTCGGGCAAATCGACGCTGATTCGCAACTGCCTCTACAACCGATACCAACGCGATTTTCGCGGCGCCACGGGCCTCGACGTCGGCAAGGTCAGCGCGATCGAAGGCGTGGATCAGATCGCCGACATGCAGCTCGTCGATCAATCGCCGATCGGCCGGTCAACGCGCTCGAATCCCGCGACGTACGTCAAAGCGTGGGACGAGATCCGGAAGCTGCTTTCCGAAACGACGGCCGCAAAATTGAACGGCGTCACCGCGGGCATGTTTTCCTTCAACACCGCCGGAGGCCGCTGCGAGACCTGCGAAGGCGCGGGCACCGTCAGCATCGACATGCAGTTCCTCGCCGACGTGGAGATCGTCTGCGACAAATGCGGCGGCAGGCGGTTCAACGAGCAGGTCATGAAGGTGACGTATCACAACAAGAACGTGAACGACATCCTGAGCATGACGGTCGACGAGGCGGTGCGATTCTTCGTCGACAAGCGCGCGATTCTGAAGAAGCTCGCCGCGCTGCGATCGGTGGGACTCGGATATCTGCGTCTCGGTCAGTCGACGCAGTCGCTCTCGGGCGGCGAAGCGCAGCGGCTCAAGCTCGCGTCGTTCCTCGCGGAACACTCCAAGGCGGAAACGGGGCGGCTGTTCCTCTTCGACGAGCCGACCACCGGCCTGCATCACACCGATGTCGCGCAGCTGATCAAGACCTTTCGCGATCTGATCGACCGCGGCAACTCGGTCGTCGTGATCGAACACAATCTTCAGCTGATCGATGCGGCGGACCACATCATCGACCTCGGCCCCGAGGGCGGCGACGGCGGCGGCGAGATCGTGGGCAGCGGTTCGCCCGAAGAGATCGCAGAGAATCCACGAAGCGTGACCGGACAATATCTTCGAGCACTCGTCACCGCATAGAATGACGGTACGGATGTACGAAGGGGAGGATCGATGAGCGCTTCCGTGGGGCCGCAGGAGTATCCGGACATCATTCATCCGGAAACGGACATCGTGCCGCCAGTCGCGTTTGAACCGTACATTCCGGCGGCGACCGAGCTCCGCGAGCTGACCACGATCCCGGTCATCATGGGCACGATCCTCGGCGCGATCTTCGGCGCCTCGTCGCTGTACCTCGTTCTGAAGGTCGGCCTTACGGTCAGCGCGTCGATTCCTGTCGCGGTCATCTCGATCACGCTCTTTCGCATCCTTTCGAAGCTCGGGCTGCGCGACGCGACGATCCTCGAGAACAACATCGTGCAGACCGCCGGGTCGGCAGGCGAGTCGATCGCGTTCGGCGTCGGTGTCACGATGCCGGCGATTCTCATTCTCGGCTTCAATCTCGAGCTGACGCGCGTGATGCTCGTCGCCGTGTTAGGCGGCCTTCTGGGAATTCTGATGATGATTCCGCTGCGGCGCGCGCTCATCGTCGCGCAGCATGGATTGCTGAAATATCCCGAGGGCACCGCGTGCGCCGAGGTGCTGAAGGCAGGGGCGTCGGCGGAGTCGCGCGCCGCGGCATCGGCGACGGCGAAGCGCGAGATGGAGGCGCTCGGCGGTGCCGGCACCAGCGCGAAGACGATCTTCACAGGCTTCGGCATCGGCCTCGTCTACAAAGCGGCGATGGAAGCGTTCCGCACGTGGAAAGACACGCCGGAGAAGGTCTTCGGCCCTCCATTCGACGCTGCGTCGATCTCGGCGGAGATCTCGCCGGAGCTGTTGGGCGTCGGCTACATCATCGGGCCGCGCATCGGTTCGATCATGTGCGCCGGCGGCGTGCTCGCATACCTCGTGCTCATTCCGGCGATCAAGTTCTTCGGCGCCGGCCTGACAGTGCCGCTCGCGCCGGAAACGAAGATGCTGATCAAAGACATGGGGCCGGGCGACATCCGCAACGCGTACGTGCTGTACATCGGTGCCGGAGCGGTGGCGGCGGGCGGCATCATCAGCGTGGCGCGATCGCTGCCGATCATCTGGCACGGCCTGCGCGCCGGCCTTCAGGACTTTCGCGGCGGCGCGGCCGCACGGCAAAGCATGCAGCGCACCGACCGCGACCTGTCGATGAAGTTCGTGCTCATCGGCATCATCGCGCTGCTCGTCGCGATCTCCTTCGCCAGCCCGCTGTACGTCGGCGGAACGGGCATCGCCGCTCGCATCGCCGCCGCTGCGCTCATCATCATTTTCGGATTCCTTTTCGTGACGGTCTCGTCGCGACTCACCGGAGAGATCGGATCGTCATCGAATCCGATCTCCGGAATGACCGTCGCCACGCTGCTGCTGACCTGCCTCATCTTCGTCATCCTCGGCTGGACCGGCAGCAACTACTTCGTCACCGCGCTTTCGATCGGCGGCATCGTCTGCATCGCGTCGTCCAACGGCGGAACGACATCGCAGGATCTCAAGACCGGATTTCTCGTCGGCTCGACACCGAAACATCAGCAGGTCGCGATCCTCATCGGCGCGCTTTTCTCGGCCATCGTTCTCGGGCCGATCCTGCTCGCGCTCAACGACGCCGGAAGCGCGTACGTCCCGGTCCAGAATCCTCCGAAAGGCTACATCGCCGGTCATGCGCCGGCGAACGAGCGTGTCGATGTCTCGAAGATCGACGTTCGCGAGAAGGTCACGGGTCCTCAGGGCCGGACGGACCAGAACGAATATTTCGTGTGGTACTGGCAGGATCCGTCCGGCGGCAATGCGGAGAAGTATCTCGTCGATGCGAACGGCCGGCTGGCGTACTACGTCGATCCGGCGATCAACGGGATTTACAAATACCTGCCGAACGGCGAAAAGCTGACGAAGTTCGACGCGCCGAAAGCCACGCTGATGTCGTACATCATCAAGGGCATCCTCGGCGGAAAGCTGCCGTGGGGACTCGTGCTCCTCGGCGCATTCATCGCGATCGTACTCGAGATGTCGGGCATTCCCTCGCTGGCGTTCGCGGTCGGCGTCTACCTTCCGCTGTCCTCGTCGTCGCCGATTTTGATCGGCGGTCTCGTACGGCTGATGGTCGACAAATGGATCGCGAAGAAATACGAGGGCAAGAACCTCACCGAGGAGCAGCTCACGGCCGAGGGCGACAAGAGCCCCGGCGTGCTGATGGCGTCCGGCTACATCGCGGGAGGCGCGATCGCCGGAATCGTGATCGCGTTCCTTGCGGGCGTTCCGTCCATGCAGGGATTCAACGAAAAAATCGAAGCATGGTCGAAGTCGAATCCGTTCTTCAGCGGCGCGCTCTCGAATTGGCTGGCGCTGATCCCGTTTGCCGTGCTGATCGGTCTGCTCTATCTGACCGGGCGCGAGGTCATCCTCGCGCATCGCGAAGTCAGAACCTGAGGAAGCGGCGCCGCTCGGTCGCCGACCATGTCGCGGACACGCGCCACGCGCGCCAGCGCGGCAGCGCCCGCGCGGACCACATGTAACCGATGACGAGCGCGTTCGCGGCAGCGATGACGATCGCCGTGTGCTCGCGATCGATTCCCGGTACGTGCGCGTGCCGCCAACGGATGAAAAACGTGTCGACGCCGGCGAGGAGCATGAGGTCGAGCGTCTCGCGGAAGAGGGCGCGACGGCGCGCCGTGGCGACGATGCGGCGCGAATCGATGCGCACGTCGGGGGGGAGAGTCGAGTCGGAAACGCCGGGCAAAAGCGAGCGCCTCTGTGCCTGTGTCATCGTGGGATTCGACAGCCACGCGTGGCGCTAAATTCCAAATAACTGTTGAGGCTGGCGAGGAACGGGAGCCTGTGTAGGGCACGGCTGCGCCATGCCGAACCTCGGGGTTCGGTCGAGCGCAGCTCGACCCTACGCAATCGAGACCCCCACAGTGAGCAGCTATCGCACCCGGATCGTCTGCGCGATGTAATTGCCGTCCGAATCGCGATACGCCCGCACGGCCACCGCGTCGCCTTCTCGCAACTTGTCAGCAGTCGTGTACCCGCCGGCGCGCGTGCGAACGGTGAAGTCCTCGAGCACGTAGAGCGGAATCGTTGCGCCACTCTGGTCGTGAATCAGAAGGTTCGGGCCGTTCGCAAGCGACTGCGTGACGGTGCCGTAGACCGTGACCGCTCCAAGCGGGCCGGAAGGCGCTGCCGGATACGGCGCTGGCGCGGGACCGGGTCCCGGTGCAGGCGCGCCGTTGTCGTCCGTCCATCGCACGGTCGTGGCGACGAATACATCGCCGACATAGCTGCCCGACAAATCGACCTGATCGTTTGCCTGGAAATCGCCCGCATGCACGGGCCGTCCGTTGGTATCGAGCGCATTCGACAGATCGACGGCCGTCGTATCGCCACGGTCGTTGCGGACATGGACCGTGTTGGCCCGGCGATCGATCGCAGTCACCCGGCCGGTCAGACCGCCGACCTGCACCGTTGCGCCGCCGGTTCCGGTCTCCTCGACGTTTTGCACGACGTCAATCGTGCGGGCGCTGATCTCCCCGCTGATCGAGCTCGCGTTGGTCGGCTGGATGCGAATGCGATCGCCCGGCTCGAGATTGCCAACGCGATAGACATTGTTGCGGTAGTAGACCGGCGTTGAATTCGAAGCGCGAATGGTGATCATCTCGCGCCGATCGGTTTCGATGACCACGCGTCCATCGGACGCGTTCACCTGCCGCACGACCCCCTCGACCGGGCCGTACGTCTGCGGCGTCGGGCCGGCAGGAGTCGTTCCCGAAGCCGTGGGAGGCGAAATGTTCTGCGGCGTCCGCGTTTGCCCAACGCCCGTCTGCGACGCCGGAACCGGACGGCCGAGGAGCGTGACGTAGTCGGCGCCGACGACGCCGGTGCTCCGGCCGGTTCCAAGGACCTCGACGCGGTCACCGGTGCGGATATTCGAATATCCGGTGCTGCCGACGAAGATCTCCGGAGCGCCGTTGATCGTGCCGCCGAAGCCGTTGTACTGCGTCGACACGGCATCGGTTTCGACGGTGACGGCGCCGCCGCGATCGTCGTCCGGTGTCAGCTGAAATTGATTCCGTCCCGGCTCGAGGTCGGAGACCGTTCCGACGATCGTGCCGCGTACCCCCTCCACGACGTCCGCTCGTGTCCGCCATTGAGTACCCGATTGTCCAAATGCGGAGACGCCGAGCAGAACGGAAAACACGAAAACCGCTGAATGACGCAGCATTCTGACCTCCTGCTGAGGGCGGAGGCGCAATCGCTATGCCTGCCGCAAGACATCCCGGCCGGCGATGTACGCGCTCTGCACGACGCGATCATCTCCCATGAAGATCAGCCCCGCCAAAAGGTCCTCGATGTTTGCAGCTCGTTCACTGCGCATCGAGATCAGCGGCGTCGCCCGCAGATTCAGGACGAGGAAGTCGGCGGATTTGCCGCGTTCCAGACTGCCGGTTTCGTCCTCGAGCGAAAGCGCCCTCGCACCGCCCAGCGTTGCCAGATACCAGAGCTCGAACGGGCTGAGCGACACGTTCTGCACCTGCTGCACCTTGTATGCGTCGGCCATCGCCGTGAACATCGACGGAGTCGTTCCCGCGCCGATGTCGGTGCCGAGGCCGACGATGACGCCCGATTCGAGCACGCGGTGGATCCGGAAGAGACCGCTGCCGAGGAACAGATTCGAGTTCGGGCAGTGTGCGATCCGCGATCCGCGGCGGCTCAGCAGATCGAGCTCCTCCTCGGTCAGGTGCACGCCGTGCGCGAGAACGGTGCGTTCGTCGAGGAGGCCGTAGTTGTCGTAGACGTCGGCGTATTCGGCCTCCGGAAAAAGCTCGTGCACCCATTCGACTTCGTTCTTGTTTTCCGAGATGTGCGTCTGCACGTAGGCGTCGGGAAACTCCCGCTTCAACTCGCCGGCGCGCTCGAGCAGCTCCGGAGTCGACGTCGGCGCGAACCGCGGCGTGATCGCGTAGCGCAGGATCCCGCGGTTGTGCCACTTCATGAGCAGCTCGCGGCTCTGTTCGTACGAGGTCTTCGCGTTTTCCAGCAGCGCGACCGGCGCGTTGCGATCCATCATCGTCTTGCCGATGATTCCGCGAAACCCGCGCCTCTCCGCCTCGGCGAAGAAAATGTCGGTCGCGTCGTAGTGCACCGTCGAGAAGATCAGCGCGCAAAGGGTTCCGTTGCGAAGGAGCTCGTCGAAGAAAGCGCGCGCGATCGTCTTCGCATGTTGCGTGTCGCTGAACTTCGCTTCGGTCGGAAACGTGTAGCGATTCAGCCATTCGAGCAGGTGACCGCCGTACGAGCCGATCATTTCGAGCTGCGGGGCGTGCAGATGTGTGTCGAAAAATCCGGGCGTGATCAGCGCGTCCCGGCCGAGGTCCTCGACCGTGGCGCCTGCCGGGTGTTCGCTCCACGGTCCGATGCCGACGATGCGCGAACGATCGATCGCGAGAAAGCCGTCGTCGAAGAAAACATACGATTCGGCGGCAACGGTGCGAAACGGGTCGGCGACCGGAGTGAAAACTCGCGCGCGAAACAGCTTCACGCGATCAGACCCCGCTCGGGATTTCCTCTTCCGGTTCTTCGGTCTTGATGAGTTTCTCGAAGACGAGCGCCTGCGTGGCCGCGGCCGCGGGTGACGGCTCCGGCTCCGCCGACGCGAGCACGGCGCTCAGCTCCAGCGACGTCTGCGTGACCGAGGCGACGAACGGCGCCTCGCTCGTCGGCACCACCGGCACGGTCTCCTTCCGGCCGCGCGCCTCGCGCTCTTCCGACTCGCGAAATTCCTTGTTGAGCATCAGCAGCGTCGGCGCGATCTTCTCGTAAAGCTCCATCGTTGCGCGCACGTCCTCCAGGCAGTAGTCGGCGATCTCGCGATGCCGGCCCGCGCGATACGCCGTCTCGACCGAGCGGCCGTCCATCTCATCGCTCTTCGACGTCGTCACGTCGAACGCTTTGCAGGCGAGGTCGAGATTGAACTTCGATTGTCTCGAATTCGTCGTGCCGTGAAAGTTGAGCGCCTCGCGGAGGTCGCAATTCGGATGCATTTGGTAGCGATAGCCGACAAGGTCGCGTTTCGGCATGACGCCGTTGATCGCCGAGCGAATCATGAGAAACGGCCCGTCGAACTGCCGTCCATTGAACGTGATGAACCGGGCATCGGCATCGAACCAGTCCCAGAATTTCTCGAGGATCTGCTTCTCGGTTCCCGAGATGTACGTGCGCGATGCGGCTTTCTCCACGCGCACATCCGCCTGGCCGGGCACTTCGTAGAGCGCGCAGGAACGACCGTCGTCAATGTTGATGACACCGATCGCCACGATGCGGCCGCGAAACGGCGACAGCCCTCCTGCACGCTTCGTCTCCTCCGCGCCGTCTTCGGTCTGTCCTTTGATGAGGTATTCGCGGACATAGGGGTCGTGCTCTTCCCACGGAATGCCGACCGTCTCGATGTCGATGACGAGTTTTTTCATGAATGGAATGCCTACGATTCTACCAGCGAGATCCTTCCGCCTCGCATGAGCCCGCCGTCAACATGAGCAGTGGCTGTCTACGCGGTCACCTTCAGTTTGTCGACGACTTCCTTTACGGCACCCGCGGACTTGTTGAGCGCTGCTCGCTCCTCGTCCGTCAGTTTGATCTCGATGATCTTCTCCATGCCGTTATGGCCGAGCTTCACCGGCACTCCGACGAAGAGACCTTTGATGCCGTACTCACCATTGAGAAACGCTGCGCACGGCAGAATCTTCCGCTTGTCTTTGAGGATCGCCTCGACCATCTCCACGGCCGACGCGCCCGGCGCGTACCACGCGGAGGTCTTGAGGAGATTGACGATCTCCGCGCCGCCGTTGCGCGTGCGCTCGACGATCGCATCGATGCGCTCCTTGGAGATGAGCTCCGGAATCGGGATTCCTGCGACGGTCGAGTAGCGCGGCAGCGGCACCATCGTGTCGCCGTGGCCGCCGAGGACGAAGGCGTGGGTGTTTTCAACGGAGACGTTCAGCTCCATCGCGATGAACGCGCGCATGCGGGCGGAATCGAGCACGCCCGCCATACCGATCACGCGCTCGCGCGGGAACTTGGAAACGCGGCGAGCGACTTCGCACATCGCGTCGAGCGGATTCGATACGACGACAAGGATCGCGCCCGGCGACCGCTTCGCCACCTCACGGGTGACGCCGGCGACGATCTCCTCGTTTTTCCAGAGCAGGTCGTCGCGGCTCATTCCGGGCTTGCGCGGCATGCCGGCGGTGATCACGACGACGTCCGAGTTTTCCGTCGCGTCGTAGCTGTTCGAGCCGGTGAGGACCGAATCGTATTTTTCGACGGGCGCCGTCTCCATCAAATCGAGCGTCTTGCCCTGCGGTACCCCTTCGATGATGTCGACGACGACGACGTCGGCGAGCTCTTTCAGCGCGATTCCCTGGGCGACCGTGGCTCCAACGTTGCCTCCACCCACAACAGTGACTTTCGTTTTCATGCGCTAACCTCTTTCAAAGCGGGGCGATTGTATCCAACATGCTTTCCGACTTCACCGCCGTCGCCAATGCGATCGGCGCGACCACAAAAAAGAACGAGAAGGAGCGGCTGCTCGCCGATTACCTTCGCGGACTCGATGACGCCTCGCTCGAGCGCGCCGTCGTGTTCTTCTCCGGCTCGCCGTTTCCGCGGCGCGACGAGCGCGTAACAGGTATAGGCGGTGCGGCAATCAGCGAGGCGGTGTCGAACGTCACCGGCCGAGGTGCGGACGAGATCTGGGCGGTGTGGTCGAAGTACGGCGATGCGGGCGACACGATCGCGGAAAGCTTTCCCGACGATGCGTCGCGCACGATCACGCTGTCGGAGCTGGCCGAGTTTTTCGAGCGCATCGCCGCGACGCAGGGCGCGATCGAAAAGACGAACGGGCTCGCCGGGCTGCTGCGCAAAGTCGACGCGCAGGGCGCGCGATTCATCGTCAAGATCCTCACGGGCGAGCTGCGCATCGGGCTGCAGGAAGGGCTCGTCGAATCGGCGATCGCGAAAGCATTCGGCCGGAGCGTCGATGCGGTGCGACGCGCGAACATGTTCACGGGCGACATCGGCGCCACGGCGCTGCTGGCGAAGAGCGACGCGCTCGACTCCGCGAAGATGACCCTCTTCCATCCGTTCGCGTTCATGCTGGCGCAACCGGAAGAGGATCCCGCCGAGATCGTGGCCGCACTCGGCAGCGGCGCACTGGCCGACGACAAATATGACGGCATCCGGGCGCAGATCCACAGCGACGGCGTTCAGGTGCGCATCTACTCACGTACGCTCGACAACGTTACCCATCGCTTTCCGGAAATCGAGGCCGCGGCCCGTCAGCTCGACAGCAGCATCATCCTCGACGGCGAGATCGTCGCGTTTCGCGATCGCATTCTCCCGTTCGCCGTCATTCAGACGCGGTTAGGCCGCCGGAAGGTGACCGAGAATCTGCTGCGCGATGCGCCCGTCGCGTTTTTCGCGTTCGATCTGCTGTACGAAAACGGCGAGCCCTTGTTCGAGCTGCCGCTGCACGAACGCCTCGCGCGGCTGCGACGAATCATTGGCGTGAGGGCCGGCTTTACCCGGCCGCTTCGACCGGCTGAAGCCGGGCCTCACAGAGCCATTCGTCTTTCCGATCAGAGCCCCGTCCGCGACGCGGCGCACATCGACGAGCTCTTCGACGCCGCGCGTGCGCGCTCGAACGAAGGGCTCGTCGTCAAAGATCCGAATTCGATCTACACGCCCGGCCGCCGCGGCAAGTCGTGGCTGAAATACAAAAAGGCTCTGGCGACACTCGACTGCGTCGTGACCGCCGCCGAGTACGGACACGGCAAACGGAGATCGGTGCTGTCGGATTACACGTTCGCCGTGCTGCGGGACCGTGAGCTCGTCAACATCGGCAAGGCGTATTCCGGGCTGACCGACGCCGAGATCGACGCGCTCACGGCGCGTTTCAAGGAAATCACGAAAGCGCGGCACGGGCCGGTGCACGTCGTCGAGCCGCAGGTCGTTCTGGAGATCGCCTTCGATCGCATCCAGGAATCGGCGCGCCACAAATCAGGCTATGCTCTCCGCTTTCCCCGCATCGTACGCATCCGGGACGACAAGACGGTCGATCAGATTTCGACAATCGATGAAGTGCGGCGCATCTATGAAGGACAGCTGAAGCGTGAACGCGGCAACCATCATCCATAACACCTTCATCGCGCGCGAGCCGCAGGACCTCGTGCTCGATGACGGTTTTCGCTTTCAGCACGGGCAGACGATCGCGCCGTTCACGCTGCGATACGAGACCTTCGGGGAGCTGAACGCCGCCAAATCGAACGCCATTCTCGTGTGCCATGCATTGTCGGCGAGCGCGCACGCGGCCGGGAAATATCGCGACGATGATGACGAGCGCCCCGGCTGGTGGGATGGACTCATCGGCTACGGCAAAGGAATCGATCTCGAGAAATACTTCGTCGTCTGCGTGAATCTGCCGGGTTCGTGCTTTGGAACGACCGCTCCGTCGTCGACGGATCCGGCGACCGGCCGGCCGTACGGCTCGCGCTATCCCTGGCCGGTAATCGAAGACATGGTCCGCTCCCAAAAGCTCGTCCTCGACCACCTCGGCATCAGCAAATTGAAATCGATCGCCGGCGGTTCGCTCGGCGGAATGCAGGTGCTGATGTGGGCCGCGCTGTACCCGGACATGATGGAATCGATCATGGCGATGGCCTGCGGGCCCGCGGTACCGGTGCAGGGGATTGCCTGGCACGTGATCGGACGGAAGATGATCGAGAGCGATTCGCAATTCAACGGCGGCGACTATTACGGACACGAGCCGCTGCGCGGACTGCAGGTGGCACGGATGGTTGGGCACATGACGTATCTCTCCGCCCAGGCGCTGCAGCGGAAGTTCGGACGCCGCCGGCGCGGCGACACGCGGCAATTCGAAATCGATTCCTACTTCGAGTATCAGGGACAGAAATTCGCCAAACAGTACGACGCGAACTCCTACATCCGCGTGCAGGCGGCGATGGACGAGATGGATCTCGTCGAGCAGTTCGAGACGCTGCAGAACGCGTTTGTGCACTGGACGGGGCGCACGTTACTCGTGTCGTTCGATACCGACTGGCTCTTTCCGGTGCAGGAGGTCGACCGCGTCGAGGCCGCGATGCGCGAGAACGCAACGGAGGTGCAGCACGAGCGCATCTCGTCACCCAACGGACACGATACGTTCCTGATCGACTACGACCTGATCACGCCGCCGGTACGGGAGTTTCTCGCCTCGCTTTAGTTCGCCAGCGAGACACAGACTTTTGCGGCACTCTCTCCGTTAGGCGACGGGCGCGGGGTTCTCGGCTTTGATCGGCGCGCGGTAGCCGCACTCGGGATTGTTGCAAAGCTCGATGTGACCCTCGCGCTTCGTCTCTTTCTCCATCAGATACGGCGCGCCGCACTTCGGGCAGGGGCGGGGGACGGGGCGGTTGTTCATCGCGAACTCGCACTTCGGATAGCGATTGCACGAGTAGAAGATGCCGCGGCGCGAGCGGCGCTCGACGAGCTCGCCCTCGCCGCATTGCGGGCACTTCACGCCCGTGGGCTTCGGCGGAACCCGCGTGCCGCCGCCGATCTTGCGAATATTGCGGCAGTCGGGATAGCCGGAGCAGCTGTAGAACGGGCCGTAGCGCCCGCTCTTGAGCACCATCTCTTTTCCGCAGAGCTCGCACGGCGGCTGCGGCTCGGCCGGAATGTTGGCCTTCAGCAGGCGGGGATCCTTCGTGTTCCGGCAGTCGGGATAGCCGGTGCAGGCGAAGAACTGACCGAAGCGCGAGCGTTTCAGCGTCATCGGCTTGCCGCACTTGTCGCAGATGATCGTCTCGTCGCCGGCTTCAGCGGCGTCGCCCTTTGCGATCTCTTTCGTCGTTTTGCAGTCGGGGTAGTTCGAGCAGGCGAGGAACTCGCCGAAGCGGCCGAACTTGATCACCATCGGCGAGCCGCAGTTCTCGCAGAACTCGTCGGTGACGATGCCTTCCCCCTTGATCTGCTGCATTTCTTTTTCGGCGCGCTTCAGATCGGAGTTGAACTTCTTCGCGAACTCCTTCATCAGCTGCGTCCACTCGGTCTTGCCGTCTTCGACGTCGTCGAGCTCTTCTTCGAGCCGCGCCGTGTAGGTCTCGTCGATGATGTCGCCGAACGACGCGCGCAGAAGGTTCGTCACCAGAATGCCGAGCTGCGTCGGATGGAACTTTCCGTCGTGCTTGTATGTGTAGTCGCGCGCCTGAATCGTGGTGAGGATCTGGCCGTACGTCGACGGCCGTCCGATGCCGTTCTCCTCCAGCGCCTTCACCAGCGTCGCCTCGGTGTAGCGCGGCGGCGGCTGCGTGAAGTTCTGCTTCGTCTCCAGGTCGAGCAGATGGAGACGCTCTCCTTCACTCATCGGCGGCAGCGCGCGCTCGTTCTCCGGTTTCTCTTCCTCATCCTCTTCGTTCTCGCCCTGGAACACCGCAAGGAATCCCGCGAACTTCAGCACTTCTCCGGACGCGCGCAGCGTGTACGAACCGTTTTGAATGTCGACATCGGTGACGTCGAAGATCGCCGGCTTCATCTGCGAAGCGACGAAGCGTTCCCAGATCAGTTTGTAGATGTTGTATTCCTCGCGCGTGAGGAAGTCCTTGATCTTTTCCGGATCGTATTCGAGCGACGTCGGGCGGACCGCCTCGTGCGCTTCCTGCGCCTGCGCCGCCTTCTTCACTCTGTAGACGTTCGGCTCGTCCGGCAATATATCTGCACCATATTTAGCGCTGATATATTCTCTTACTTCGGCGATCGCCTCGTTGCTGATCCGCACCGAGTCGGTGCGCATATACGTGATCAGCCCGGCGAAGCCCATCCCGCCGAGCTCTTTGCCTTCGTAGAGCTTCTGCGCGATCTGCATCGTTCGCTTCACCGGATACTTGAAGCGGTTGTACGCCGCGCGCTGCAGGGTCGACGTGATGAACGGCGGCGCGGCGTGGCGCCTTTTTTCCTTGCGCGCGATCTCGCCGACGACGAACTGCCCGCTCTTGAGCGCCGCCTCGATCGTCCGCGCGTCCTGCTCGTTGCCGACTTCGGCCTTCTTCTCGCCGATCCTCGTCAGCTTGGCGATGAAGGGCGGCGGACTGTTCGCTTCCAGCCTGGCCGCGAACGTCCAGTACTCCTCCGGCTTGAAGTCTTTGATCTCCTGCTCGCGGTCGACGATCATCTTCATCGCCACCGACTGGACGCGTCCTGCGGAAAGACCGCGGCGCACTTTGTCCCACAGCAGCGGGGAGAGCTTGTATCCGACGAGCCGGTCCAACACACGCCGCGCCTGCTGCGCGTTGACCTTGTTCATGTCGATCGCGGTCGGATGCTCGATCGCCTTCCGCACCGCGTTCTTCGTGATCTCGTGGAAGAGGATGCGGCGGACTTTCGTCGAATCGACACCGAGGAGGTGAGCGACGTGCCAGCCGATGGCTTCGCCTTCGCGATCGGGGTCGGACGCGATGTAGACCGCATCCGCCTTTTTCGCCGCGGCCTTCAACTCGCTGACGACCTTCTCTTTTCCTTCGAGGACCTCATACGTCGGCTCGAACGTTTTCTCGTCGACACCGAGCTCGCTCTTCGGGAGATCGCGCACGTGTCCGACCGACGCCTTGACGACGTAATCCTTCCCGATGAACTTGTTGATCGTCTTCGCTTTTGCGGGCGATTCGACGATAACGAGGTTTTTGGCCATTGCGGAAACGCCAAACGGGAGCGGTGAATCGCGAAATTCCTCGCGCGCGCGCCATGCGCGTGCGCGCGCGAGGGGCTAAGTCACGATACCAGAGCCACCTGCGTGCGCCAAAAAATCTACGCGGGCTGGAATTGCTGAGCGACGGATTGGCGGTTGAGGACCAGCAACGCGAGCACGCCGAGCGCGGTTCCGTAGGGCACGGCTGCGCACGAGATGCCGGAGACAATCATGCAGAACACGCGGGAGCGGCGCTCACGAATGCGGCGGGCGACCATGAGCTTGAGCGTGGTCAGAACTCCGGCCAGGCCGGCCACTGCGCAACCCACAATCATCACGATGGAACGGAATTCGGGCGGTGGCGCATTGGCGCCTTGCCCTGAGGTGACAGCGAACGCCAATCCGATCAGGACATATATCAATCCGACGCCAATCCAGATCGTGTTCGCTGCGGCCGCGATGAAGAACCCAAGCCGAAGAAGCCGCAGGTGCTCGTCGTCAATCAGCCGGCGACGCTCATCCTCGGTCATCGGTCCGGCCTACTCTTCTTCGTCTTCGTCTTCGGGGCCGGCGGCTTTGTATTTCTTGGTCTTGTTGTAGAGCGTCTTGTACGAGATCCCGAGAATCTCCGCGGTTTTGCGGCGGTCGCCGTCGGTCATGTTCAGCGTCTCTTCGATGACGATGCGCTCGACCTCTTCCATCGGCTGACCGAGCGGGATGGTCACGGCGTTCCTGCCGCGACGGCGCCGGGAACCGAGGAGCTTTTCGGGGAGACATTCGACGGTGAGGGCGGTCCCGCGCGCCATGATGAACGCGCGATTGATCACATTGCGCAGCTCGCGGACGTTGCCGGGCCAGTCGTACTGCTGCAGCGCCTCGATGAAGTCGGATTCAATGCCGTCGACCTTCTTCTCTTCGCTCTCGTTCAGCTTCTGCAAAAAGAAGTGCGCGAAGAGCGGGATGTCCTCGAGGCGCTCGCGCAGCGGCGGCACTTCGATCGGGAACACGTTGAGCCGGTAGTAGAGGTCCTCGCGCAGCTTGCCGTCGGCGATCGCTTTCTGCGGATCGCGATTCGATGCGGCGATGATCCGTGCGTCGATGTTGATCTCCTCGTTGCCGCCGACACGCCGGAAACGTCCTTCTTCGAGCACGCGCAGCAACTTCACTTGCAGCTCGATGGGCATCTCGGTGATTTCGTCGAGGAACACCGTGCCGCCCTTGGCGAGCTCGAAGTAGCCCTCGCGCCGTTTGATCGCGTTCGTGAACGCGCCCTTCTCGTGGCCGAAGATCTCCGATTCGATCAGCGTCGGCGAGATCGCGCCGCAGTTGAATGCGACGAACGGTTTGTTCTTGCGGCGGGAGAGCGAGTGGATCGTGTTCGCGACGACTTCCTTGCCCGATCCCGATTCGCCGACGATGAAGACGTTGGCGTCGGTGTTCGCAACCATCTCGATCTCTTCGAACAGCCGCTGCATCGCGCGCGACTTGCCGACGAGATGCCCTAGCGCGCCCATCTTCTGCAGCTGACGGCGGAGCTCGAGAATCTCCTGCTTCATCAACTGCTTGTCTTCGACAGTTTTGAGGATGACTTGCAGGCGCGGCAGGTCGACCGGCTTGGTCACGTAATCTTCGGCGCCGACTTTCAACGCTTTGACAGCAGAGTCGACGGTGGCGTGGCCGGTGAGGATCACGACCGACACGTCGGGATAGGTCTCTTTGATTTTGTGAAGGAGGTCGAGGCCGGTGCCGTCGGGCAGTTTCAAATCGACGATCGCCACGTCGGGGACGAGCCTCGACACGGCCGCCCAGCCAGCCTTGACGGTGTCCGCTACCTCGACTTCGAAACCCCACTCCTCGACTACGTCGGCCATGCCCGCGCTCGTCGCGCGATCATCGTCAACGACAAGAACTCGTTTCATTCGTCTCCCAGAGGCAGTGACAGCCGAATCGTCACAGTATCACGTTCCTGCGTGGCGTTCACTTCGCCGCCGTACGTCTCGACGATCAGTCTCGCGGTTGCAAGCGAGAGATCGGGATTGCCATGCGGGTCGGTGTAGTAGAACTTGAAAATCTTCGTCAGCTCGAAGTCGGCCGCGGGTGCACGGCCGCTCATCGTCAGGTTCAGGCGTCTGCTCGAGCAGTCGATCGCGATGCGGCGATCCTCCGCGCTGAGCACTTTCGATGCGCCCTCGAAGAACATCCTGAAGGCCTCGCGAATTCTTGATTCGTGCGCTCGAACCACCGCCGCTTCCTGCATGCGAATGTCGAGCCCGGCTGCCGCAGCGGTGTCGGCGACGATCGAGGCGACGTCGACGGCCGGCGGCGCACCCTCGCTTTTCGGCGGCGTCGACATCAGAAAGAAGGCGTCGAAGATGCGCGCCATACGCCGCAGCTCGGTTTCGATCGCCGCGGCGTACGCCACCAGCTTCTCGTCGCCGGACGACTCGGCCAGCTTCGCGACTCGCATGCGCAGCAGCTCGAGGTTGAGAACGGCGACGTTGAGCGGCGTCTTCAGATCGTGCGCGGTGTCGGCACTGCGCAGAACATTGATCCGCGCGAATTGTTCGAGCCACTTGTCCATAGTTGTCAGTTCTCAGTTGTCGGTTGTCAGCCCACCCGCCCTGGCGACTCACAACTGAGAACTGAGAACTGACAACGCCGCAAAGCGGCTACATCCCACGATGCACGCTGATCATCGCGACCGATTCCTCGAGCCGCGCTTCGACATTTGCAAATTGCGGGTCGTGCGACGAAAGGTCGGCGAGCTCGCGCTCGAGTTTGGCGCGTTCCGCTTCGGCGGTCGTGATGTCCATCTCCTGCGGCAGCCGCGCGGTTTCGGCCATCACGATCACCCGCTCCGGCAGAATCTCGGCGAATCCCCACGAAATCACCAGGCTCTGCAGCGTTCCCCCTTCGGCCGCGCGATAGCGAACGATGCCGACGCGCAGCGATGCGAGCATCGGCGTGTGTCCGGGAAGCACGCCGATCTCGCCGTCGCTCGCCGGCAATACCGTTTCCACGGCGTCGGTCTCGACGATCTTTCGCTCGCGAGTGACCACCGTGAGGTGGAAGCTGGTCGGTAGGTCTGCCATCGGTTGTTAGGCCGCCTGTTTGCGGATCTGTTCCGCTTTCTCCACCGCTTCCTCGATCGTGCCGACGTTGAAGAACGCCTGCTCGGGAAGATCGTCGTGACGGCCCTCGACGATCTCTTTGAAACCGCGGATGGTGTCGGCAATCTTCACGTACTTGCCTTCGAGTCCGGTGAACTGCTGCGCGACGTGGAAGGGCTGCGACAGGAATCGCTGAATGCGGCGCGCGCGGTTGACGACGATCTTGTCGTCTTCCGACAGCTCGTCGATGCCGAGGATCGCGATGATGTCCTGGAGGTCCTTGTACTTCTGCAGGACGGCCTGAACGGCGCGCGCGGCGTTGTAATGCTCGTCGCCGACGATGTGAGGGTCGAGAATGCGCGACGTCGAGGCGAGCGGATCGACGGCCGGGTAAATTCCGAGCTCGGCGATCTGGCGCGAGAGAACGGTCGTCGCATCGAGGTGTGCGAATGCCGTCGCCGGCGCGGGATCCGTGAGATCGTCGGCGGGGACGTAAATCGCCTGCACCGACGTGATCGAGCCGCGCTTGGTCGACGTGATGCGCTCCTGCAGCTCGCCCATTTCCGTCGCGAGGTTCGGCTGATATCCGACGGCGCTCGGCATCCGGCCTAACAGAGCCGACACCTCCGATCCCGCCTGGGTGAAGCGGAAGATGTTGTCGATGAACAGCAGCACGTCGCGCCCTTCGGCGTCGCGGAAGTACTCGGCGACCGTGAGTCCCGTCAGTCCGACTCGCAGCCGCGCGCCGGGAGGCTCGGTCATCTGCCCGTAAATCAACGCCGCCTTCGATTTCGACGGATCGCCCGGAACGATGACGCCGCTCTCGGCGAACTCGAGCCAGAGGTCGTTGCCTTCGCGCGTCCGCTCGCCGACGCCGGCGAACACCGAGTAACCGCCGTGCGCTTTGGCAACGTTGTTGATGAGCTCCTGAATGAGGACCGTCTTGCCGACGCCCGCGCCGCCGAACAGCCCCGTCTTGCCGCCTTTCGTGTACGGCTCCAGGAGATCGATGACTTTGATGCCGGTCTCGAACATCTCGATCTCGGTCGATTGATCTTCGAACTTCGGCGGCTCGCGATGGATCGGCCAGCGCTCTTTCGATCGCACCGGCCCCTTGTTGTCGACGGGCTGGCCTAACACGTTGAGAATGCGGCCGAGGGTCTGCTCGCCGACGGGAACGGAGATGGGCGCGCCCGTATCGACGGCCTTCATCCCGCGAACCATGCCGTCGGTCGGCTGCATCGCGATGCAGCGCACCTGGCCCTCTCCGATGTGGTTCGCCACCTCGGCGATGACGTCGATCGGCACCTTTCCGAGCTCGCCGTTGTCGGTGATGTGAACGGCGTTGTAAATCGAGGGGAGGTGTCCCTCCTCGAACTGCACATCGACCGCGGGGCCGATGATCTGAATCACTTTGCCTGTTCGGTGCTCTGCCATGTTGTCTCCGTGTTCTCTGTTCTCTGTTGTCTGTTGTCAAAGGCCAGACAACAGAGGACAGACAACAGACAACCCATTACCCTTCCTGCGCTGCGGCTCCGCTGACGATCTCGATGATTTCCTTCGTGATCGACGCCTGGCGAATGCGGTTGTAGGTCAGCGTCAGGTGGCCGATCACATCCGAAGCGTTCTTCGATGCCGCCTCCATCGCGGTCATGCGCGCGCCCTGCTCGGCGGCGGCGGATTCGAGCAGGATGCGATACAGCTGAAACTCGAGGTGCTTCGGCAGCACGTCGCTCAGGATTTGCTGCGGGCCCGGCTCGTAGAGGTAGTCGACTTCGGTGCCCACTTCGTCCCATGCGCGTTCGATCGGCAGAAGCCGCTCGACGACGACGCGCTGGGCGATGATCGATTTGAATTCGTTGTAGACGGCGTATACCGCGTCAATCTTCTCGCTGACGAATTCGCCGACGATGTGCCCGGCGATCTTCGCGGCCACGGGCAGCGACAGCGCCTGCATCGCGTTCGCCGACTCGGGACGAATCGGAATCGAGCGCCGCTTGAAAAAATCGAGCGCTTTACGTCCGATCGGCAGCAGTTCCACCGATTCCCAGTGGTGCTCGTGGATGGCGTTCATCGTTGCGCGGATGACGTTCGAGTTGAACGCGCCGCAGAGGCCTTTGTCGGCTGTGACGACGACGAGGAGCACCTTCTTTTCATCGCGGGCGTGCAGCAGAGGATGCTTCGCCGCGTCTACACGCGTCGCGACGGAGGTGAGCACCTCGCGCAACGCGGCGGCGTACGGGCGCGCCGCGAAGATGCGTTCCTGCGCGCGCCGGAGCTTCGCCGCAGCCACCATCTTCATGGCTTTGGTGAGCTGCTGCGTGCTCTTCACGCTGCGGATCCGGCGGCGGATTTCGATCGTGTTGGCCATTACGCTGCGACGAGCGCGTCCGCCTTGTCTTTCACGTAGTCGCTCTTGAAGTCGGTGATCGCCGTCCGCATGTCGTTCGCGAGCGCGTCATCGAACTTCGGCGCCTTCTCGATGCGCTCGACGAGGTCCGCCCTGAGGTCGAGCAGCCACTGATGCATCGCCGCTTCGAACGGGCGGATCGCCTCGACGTTGAGGTTGTCGAGAAAGCCGTTCGTGCCGGCGAACACCGACATGACCTGCAGGCCGACGCGCATCGGCTGATACTGCCCCTGCTTCAGGATCTCGACGAGGCGTTTGCCGCGATTGAGCTGCGCCTGCGTGACTTTGTCGAGGTCGGAGCCGAACTGCGCGAACGCGGCGAGCTCGCGGTATTGCGCGAGATCGAGCCGCAGCGTACCGGCGACGGCGCGCATGGTGCGAATCTGCGCCGAGCCGCCGACGCGCGAGACGGAGATGCCGACGTTCACGGCCGGCCGAACACCGGAGTGGAACAGATCGGTCTCCAGGTAGATCTGCCCGTCGGTGATCGAGATGACGTTCGTCGGAATGTAGGCCGAGACGTCGCCCGCTTGCGTTTCGATGACCGGCAATGCGGTCAGGGATCCGCCGCCTTTTTCATCGTTGAGCTTCGCCGCGCGCTCGAGAAGCCGCGAGTGCAGATAGAAAACGTCGCCCGGGTACGCCTCGCGGCCGGGCGGACGCCGCAGCAGCAGCGAGATCTCGCGATACGCCTGCGCGTGTTTCGAAAGGTCGTCGTAGATGCAGAGCGCGGCCTGTTTGTTGTACAGGAAGTACTCGCCCATCGCACATCCGCCGTAGGGCGCGAGGTACTGCAGCGGCGCAGGTTCCGACGCGGAGGCGCTGACCACGATCGTGTGCTCCATCGCGCCGTGGTCCTCGAGCGTTTTCACCACCTGCGCCACCGTCGATTTCTTCTGACCGATCGCGACGTAGATGCAGATGACGCCCTTGCCCTTCTGATTGATGATCGTGTCGACCGCGATCGCCGTCTTGCCGGTCTGACGATCGCCGATGATCAGCTCGCGCTGCCCGCGGCCGATCGGGATCATCGAGTCGATCGCTTTGAGTCCGGTCTGCAGCGGCTCTTTGACCGGCTTGCGGTCGACGACGCCCGGCGCGATGCGCTCGATCGGGTAGTACTCCGCCGCCTGAATCGGGCCTTTGCCGTCGATCGGTATGCCGAGCGGATTCACGACGCGGCCGACCATGTTCGGTCCGACCGGCACCGACATGATGCGGCCGGTGCGCTTCACTTCATCGCCTTCTTTGATCGAAGACGCTTCTCCGAGGAGCACGACACCGACGTTGTCCTCTTCGAGATTGAGCGCGAGACCGACGATATCGTGCGGGAACTGAACGAGCTCGCCCGCCATCACGCGATCGAGGCCGTAGACGCGCGCGATGCCGTCGCCGACGGAAATGACCGTTCCGACTTCGGCGACGTCGATCGTCTTCTCGATGCCGGTCAGCTGCTGACGAATGATCTCGGTGATTTCTTCAGCTTTGATATCACTGGCCATAATTAGCTATCCTAATGATTCACGAAATTTATCGATCTTTCCAAGCACCGACGCGTCGTAAACTTCGCTGCCGAGCTTCGCGACGAATCCGCCGATGAGCGTCGGATCCGTCGTCACCGTCATCTCGACGTTTTTCCCGGCTTTCTTTTCCAGCGTGCGCCGCAGCTGCGCTTGATCGTCCGGCGTCAGCTTGTGGGCCGCGCGCACTTCGGCGGCGACGGTGTTCGTCGCCTCGCGGACCATCTCCGCGAGAGCCTCGATCATCGACTGGAGGTTGTTCATGCGGCGATTCGAGATCAGCACGCCGAGCAGCTTCGTCGTCATGTCGGAGAGACCGAGGCGTCCGGCGATCGCGGTCGTGACCTTCATCTTCGCTTCGTGCTCGATGCCCGGGTTCGCGTAGAGCTCCTGCAGCTCCGACGAAGACTTGCGAACGCTTTCGAATCGCTCGAGCTCGTGGCGGATCGCATTCGCCTTCTCCGGCGACTGCACCACGTCCATGATGGCCCGCGCGTACGGGCGTGCGAAACGGCGGATCACGACCGCGCCTCCTCCATCTCGTTCAGGCTTTCACGAAACAGTTTCTCGCGATCGGCGTCGGTGATTTTCTCGCGCAGCAGCTGTTCGGCGCGCTCGCTCGCGAGCTGGCCGGCGTACTCGGTGAGCTCATGACGCGCGTTCTTGAGCTGGTTGTCGACCTCGCTCCGCGCGCTCTGCAGGATCTTCTGCGCCTCGGCTTCAGCCGCGGCGATCATTTCTCGCTTCTGCCGCTCGCCTTCGCTCTGCGCCCGCTCGCGGATCTGGCGCACTTCTTCCTCGATTTGCGCGAGGCGCGTCTGAATGTCGCGCGCCATCTCCTCGGCTTTCGCGCGGCGCTCGCGCGCCTGCGCCGCCTCGCTCTGAATCCTTTCCTGGCGCTCGGCGATCGCGCGTTTGATCGGTCCGCCGAGCGCCCACGCGAGGAACGCGAGGAACGCGATCATGTTCGCGAGCTTCCATATCCACGCCGGCAGGCCGAGGAACTTCGGCGCGCCGGTGGACTGGCTCTCGCCGCCGCCGGGGCGCGTCGCTTCGGCCGCCGTTTTCTCGGCGCCGTGCGCGATGTTGTTCGGCTGGTCCTGGGCGAGCGCGGCTGTTGCGACGAGGATCAGCGCGAACGCGAGAAGCAGTCGCTTCAAACAGGCCTCCCGAGAATCCGCTCGGCCGCGAGGCGAGCGAGAGAATCCGAATCGCGGACGAGCTTTGCGCGTGCACTCTCGACATCGCGCTTCAGCGTCGCCTCCGCATCCATGATGATCTTCTTTGCCTCGGCTGTCGTCCGCTCGATGACACCCGAACGGTGCGAGGCCGCCTCGGCGCGAAAGGTCTCGCGCAGCTGCGAGGCATCGCGCCGCGTTTCGTGAAGCCGCTGCTCGATTTGCGCCGTCGCTTCGCGAAAACGCCCGAGCGAAGCCTCGAACGCTTCCTCGGCCGTGCGCGACTCCGTCTCGCGCGCCTCCAGCACATTGTTGACGGGCTGAAGGAAGAATTTCTTCACGACGAAGTACTCGGCGATGAAGATCGCCATCACCGCGAGCAGAGACCAATCGGGCATCAGCTGGATTTGCATACGCTACTTGTTAGGAACCGAAATACCGCGCGGCGAGCCGCCGCGTTTTAACACATTGAAAGAAGGATTGTCATCCCGGCGTTCTCCATTCGCACCCCATGTCGTACAAGGACATTCTCGACCGCGCCGACGGATTCTTCCGCTCGGTTCTTCAGTCGCAGCGGGAAAACCTGCAGTGCGGCCGGGGCTGTTCCCTCTGCTGCTACGGCCTTTTCGAGATCGGAGCGGCGGACATTCCCGTGCTCGCCGAAGGTCTCGAGCAACTCCATCCGATGCGGCGGCGAAAGATCGTCCGCCGAGCGGCGGAGATCGTCGCGACGTCGCGCCATCCGAACATTCGTGAATCGACACCGGCCGAAAAAGATGAATTTTTCCGTCGCACCGCATCGATCGCCTGTCCGAACCTGAGCGAATCGGGCAAATGCATGATCTACGAGCATCGCCCGCTCGTCTGCCGCACCTTCGGTCTTCCCCTGCGCGAAGGCGATCGATACCTCGGCGACGTCTGCGATTTGAATTTCAACGAAGCGACGGACGATCAGCGGCTCGCGGCTGCATGGGACCTGCAGTGGGAGGACGAGCTCGATCCCGAAGATGAATACACGATTCCCGAGGCGATCGTGCTCGTCGCGCGGATGCGCGGATGGATGTGACCTCGTTCACGTTTTTTCAGCAATGGCGGCATAATAATCGGCCGTTCAGCCATGGCCCAGATTTTCTGCCCGTTCTGCGGAGCGAAGAACGAAGAGTCGGCCGCAAAGTGCTTCGTTTGCGAGAAAAACTTTCCGTGGGTCGGCTGGTCGGGCGGATCGAAATCGAATGGTCCGCAGCGTCCGCGCAGCGGACCGCAACGCGCGGTGACCCAGGCCCAATCCGGCCCCGTGAGCGCGCGGCTCGGTGACCGACTCATTGCGGTGATCCTCGATTCGGTGTTCGTGAGTGCGCTGCTTCTCGTGATCGCGGCGACGATCCAATGGCGGTGGCCGCATTTCATCGCGCACACATCCGCGATGGTGCTGGCGATCGCCGGCGTCGCGATCGCGCTCATCGTCACCTTCATCTATTACTGGCTGCAGGAAGGCGCGTTCGGCGCGACCATGGGGAAGGCGATCATCGGCGTGCGCGTGACTCGTCAGGACGGCAGCGTTCCGGGGCTCGGATCGTCGGCGATCCGCAACGCATTTCGCATCGTCGAAGGGTTGCCGCTGTACGTGCCGGGATTCTTCGTTGCCGCATTCACGCGGAACCGGCGGCGGATCGGCGATTTCGCGGCGCGCACGTACGTGCTCGAGCACGCCGGCTCGGTACCGGAGCGAGCAACCGTCGTTTTTCTCTGGCTCGCTGGAATCAGCGCTGCGGTGTGGGGCGCCTGGTCGCTCTGTCCGAGCTGGTTCCAGCTTCCGCGCTAACGTACAGCCCCGGCTCTTCGCGGGCTGAAGCCGCTCGAGAATCGGCTGGATCTACGCCTTGGCGGCGATGTTGGTGACGATCGCGCCTTTGCGCTCGCCCATCACGCAGTTGCCCTGAAAGATCGCGCCTTCCTCGATCACGAGCGCCGGCGTGTCGACGTCGCTGTAGACCTTTCCGTTGCGGTGGATTTCGACGCGCTGCGTCGCGACGATCTTTCCGATGACCGTGCCGCTGATCGCGATGCTGCCGACGTTGACGTCGCCTTCGATGGTCGCGCTTTCGCCGACGATCAATTCATTCTTCGACACGATTTTTCCGTTGAATCGGCCGTCGATGCGCATCGTGTCTTCGAATTCGAGCTCTCCCTTGAACGACGCGCCGCTGTCGAGAAAGCCGTTGAGTTCACCACTGCCTTTGCCCTTCATCTTCGCCTCCCGGTCAAGTCTTCAAAGATGCGTATCAAATCATCCTCGCTCGAGAAGCGAATGTGAATCACTCCTCCGCGTTTTTTTCGATCGATTTCGACTTTCGTCCGAAGCGTTTTCGTCAGTTTCTCTTCCGCGTCGCGGGTAAACACGTCCTTCGGTTTCTCCGGCTTCGCCGTCTTCGGACCGGCGGACGCGAGCATCTCCGCCTGCCGGACGTTCAGGCTGTTCCTGACGATTCGCTCGGCGAGCTGCTCCTGTTTCTTTGGCGAGTCGAGCGACAGCAGCGCGCGTGCGTGACCCATCGACAGCTGACCCGAAGCCAGCCGCTGCTTCACGCTCTCGGGCAGCTTCATCAATCGCAGAAAATTCGCGACGGTCGACCGCTCCTTGCCCACACGCTTCGAGATCTCTTCCTGCGTCAGGCCGAACTCGTCGTGCAGCTGGTGGTACGCGTTCGCCTCTTCGATCGGGTTCAAATCTTCGCGCTGAATGTTCTCGATGAGTGCGAGCTGGAGCGCATCGCCCTCTTTCTGTAAATCCTTAATTACCGCTGGAACGCTCGTCAGTCCGGCTTTCTGCGCGGCGCGAAAACGACGCTCGCCGGCAACCAGCCGATAGCGATTGTCGGCCGTCCGCGTGACGACAAGGGGCTGCACGATGCCATGCTCGCGAACGCTGCGCGTGAGCTCATCGATCGAACGCTCATTGAAGATCTTTCGCGGCTGATACGGATTCGCCGAAATGCGATCGATCGGGATCTGCGCGAGACCTGCGGCCGCGGGCGATGGCGGCTCCGCCTTTTGCGGAATGAGCGCGCCGAGTCCCCGGCCGAGTGCCTTTTTCTGGTTCATCTGCGATGTTCCGCGCGCCGGATGAACTCCTTCGCCAGGCTGATGTACGCCTCGCTTCCGCGCGAACGGATGTCATACAGGATAATCGGTTTGCCGAACGAGGGAGCTTCGCCGAGGCGGACGTTCCGCGGAATCACGGTGTCGTACACCTTCTCGCCAAAGTGGTCGCGCACCTCCTGGGCGACCTGCCGCGCGAGGTTCATGCGATCGTCGTACATGGTCAGCGCGATGCCCTCGATCTCCAGGTCGGGATTGAGCGATTCACGGACGCGCTCGATCGTATTGAGCAGCTGCGAGACGCCTTCCATCGCGAAGTACTCGCACTGCATCGGCACGAGCACCGAATTCGCAGCGGTCAACCCGTTGACGGTCAGGAGCCCGAGCGATGGCGGCGAGTCGATGAGGATGTAGTCGTAGTCGGCGGCGACCGGCCGGATCGCCTCGCGCAATCGAAACTGCCGGTCGTCAGCGTCACCCAGCTCTACCTCCGCGCCGACCAGGTCGACCGACGAGGGCGCGAGGTGGAGCGTCGGCAACTCCGTCGGTCGAATGATGCTGCGCAAGCTGACGCCGTCGAGGAGCACGGCGTACATCGATTGAGGCTCATTCTTCGGCAGACCGACGCCCGATGTGGCGTTCGCCTGCGGATCGAGATCGATGAGCAGGACGCGCCGCTCGCAGGCGGCGACCGCTGCGCCCAGGTTGATGGCTGTCGTCGTCTTACCGACGCCGCCCTTCTGGTTCGCCAGCGCGACGACGCGGCTCATCTCTGTTCCACGTGGAACACCACGAGATAGCCGCGCGAGAGCCTGTGCGCGGCGAATTTCCGAAAATGCTCGATTCCCGCCACTTCATCGCTACCCTCGAACAGCGCAGCGCGCCCATCAACAGCCATGTGCGAGGCGAGCGACGGCAGCCACTCCTGTGGGGAGCCAACGGCGCGCGAAGTGACGAGCGAGAAGCGAAGATCGGCGGGCAGTTGCGTCAGAACGCTCGCGAGCCTATCACCGTAAACCGCGGCGCTCAATCGACATTCGCGCACGATGTGCTTTAGAAAGGCCCACTTCTTTTGATCCGACTCGACCAGGTGAAAGCGCGCGGCGGGCGAGACAATCGCCATCGGAATCGCCGGCAAACCGCCGCCGCTGCCGAAATCGAGGACCTCGCCTGCCGGCTTCAGGATCGCTGCCGCCTCGAGAGCTTCCGCAACATGCTCGTCGATGTGCGCCCTCGCCTCGGGGCCAATCAGATTGACCTTTGCGTTCCACCGCAGGAGCTCGCGCTTGTAGAGATCGAGGCGCGGATCGCTCATGAAGCTGTGGCGAGCCGGCGGCCACGGCGGAGGTGCATACGAACGATCGAGATGGCCGCGGGCGTGACGCCCGGAATCCGGCTCGCCTGCCCCAGCGACACCGGGCGCACGAAGCTCAACTTCTCGACCATCTCCCGCGAGAGTCCCGGCAGCGCGAATGACATGGCCGCGGGAATGCGGAGCTCCTCGTCTTCGCCCATGCGCTCCGCTTCGCGCTGCTGTCGCGCGATGTAGCCCGCGTAGCGGTAGTGATTGATCACCGCCTCGCGCTCTTCTTCGGGAAGAGCGGCGAGTTGCGGGCAATGAGCGGCGTCGAAATCGCCTTTGCGAACCGCTGCGGCTTGCGGCTCCATCGCCGATTTCGCTTCTCTCACTCGCTCGATGCGCGCGTCGATTCGACGCATGCGCTCCGCATCGAGAACTCGCAAACGCTTCGCGATCGGTGAAAGCCGCTCGTAAACCGAGTCGCAGCCGAGAAGCAGGCGGTGCTCCGCCCGAGACGTGAACATGCGATAAGGCTCTTCCGTGCCGAGCGTGACGAGATCGTCGACCATCACGCCCGCGTAGGCCTGATCGCGCCGCAAAATGACCGGCTCGTCCCCGCGGACGAGCTGCAGCGCGTTGATGCCCGCCATCAGCCCCTGCGCACCCGCTTCCTCGTAGCCGGACGTTCCATTGATCTGGCCGGCGAGAAAAAGACCCGTCGCGCTGCGGACCTGCAGCGTCGGATCGAGCTGCTCGGGATTCACGAAGTCGTACTCGACCGCGTAGCCGTAACGAGCGATCGCTGCGTTCTCGAATCCCGGCAGAGAGCGCACCACTGCATCCTGCACATCGGGCGGAAGCGAAGTCGAGATGCCGTTCATGTACAGCCAGGGGTGCTCGAGCCCCTCGGGCTCGACGAACACCTGGTGCCGCTCTTTGTCGGCGAAGCGTACGACTTTGTCCTCGATCGACGGGCAATATCGCGGGCCTGTCGCTTTGATCTGACCCGAGTACATCGGTGCGCGATGCAGATTCGCGCGGATCAGCTCGTGGGCCGCGGCGCTCGTGTGCGTCAGATGACAGAGCACCTGCGGCAGCGCAATCGCGTCGGTGAGAATCGAGAACGGCCGCGGCACTCGATCGCCGGGAGCTTCTTCCAGTCTGGAGAAATCGATGGACTCCTTTGCGACGCGCGGTGGAGTGCCGGTCTTCAGACGGCCGAGGCGCAAGCCGAGTGCGCGCAGCGAATCGGAGAGCGTTTCCGCCGATGGCTCGCCGAAGCGGCCGCCGACGGTCTTCGTTTCGCCCGAGTGCATCAGCGCGCGAAGAAAGGTTCCGGTGGTGACGACGACAGCGCGCGCTTTGAGCTCGCTGCCCTCATTCAATGTCACGGACCAGCCTTCCCGCAGCCGGATGACGGTCCCTTCGACAATCGTCAGATTCGGCTCCATGGCGAGAATGGTCCGCACCGCTTTCGCGTAGCGATCGCGATCGCACTGCGCGCGCGGTCCCTGCACCGCCGGGCCTTTCGATCGGTTGAGCACTTTGTACTGAATCGCGGCGCGATCGGTGGCCTCGGCCATCAAGCCGCCGAGGGCGTCGATTTCCTTGACGAGGTTTCCTTTCGCCAGACCGCCGATCGCCGGATTGCACGACATCCGTCCGATCGCCTCGCGCAGCATCGTGACCATCGCGACGCGCACGCCCCCGCGCGCGCACACACGGGCCGCTTCGGCGCCTGCATGGCCGCCGCCGATTACGACCACATCGAACTCGTGCGTCATGGTTCCACGTGGAACAGTTTGTATCGAGCCTGTCATCCCGAGAGAAGCGAGATCCTTCGCCGTTGCAGCGTGCCCTGAGGGAGCCGAAGGGCAGCTCAGGATGACGGGCGGAACGCGGCCCGTCACTTGCCGATGCAGAACTTCGAGAAGATCTCCTCGAACACATCCTCGCGCGTAATCGCGCCGACGAGCAAGCCGAGCGCGGTCGATGCGCGATACAAATCGACGAGCACGATCTGCTCCTCTTCGCCGGCATCGAGCGACGCGCGCGCGGCGCGAAGTGCATCGGCGCATTCGGCGACTGCCTGACGCTGCCGCTCGTTTACGAGGCTTCCCTCCGCCGCGGCAAACTGATCGCGCACCGCGCCGTCGAGCCGCGCGAGCAGATTGTCGACACCACGTTCGGTCTCGACGCTGATGCCGATCGCTCCGGCCGGCGCGGAAGCGAGATCCGTTTTCGTGTAAACGATCCACGCGTCGGGCCAGCGGGCGAGCTCGCGTCGATCTTGATCTGTTAGGCCGGACGACGCGTCGACGAGATACAGAACGATGTCGCTCGCTTCCGCCGCTTTTCTCGCGCGCTCGATTCCAATCGATTCGACGATGTCGCCGCTGTCGCGAAGACCAGCGGTGTCGGCGATCGTCACCGGCAATCCGCCGATCTCGATCGTCTCGCGAACGATGTCGCGAGTCGTGCCCGGAATCGGCGTGACGATGGCGCGGTCGCTGCCGGCGAGGCGGTTGAGCAGCGTCGATTTGCCGGCGTTCGGCAGGCCGAGGATCGCGAGGTTCAGGCCGGATCGAGTCGCGCGGCCGCGGCGATACGTTTCGAGCATCGCGTCCGCATCCGCGATGGCGCGCTCGACAATCCCGCGCGCTTCGCCGCCGCTGATGAACTCGTAGCCTTCTTCTGAAAAATCGAGAGCGGCCTCGAGGCGCGAAATCACCTGGAGCAGCGAGTCGCGCATCGACGTCGCTTTGCGGCTCAACGATCCTTCGAGGTTCGCGAGCGAGAGCCGGGCCTGAAGCGTCGTGCGGGCGTTGATCAGATCGCCGACCGATTCGGCCTGGACGAGATTGAGCTTGCCGTTGAGTACCGCGCGCTCGGTGAATTCGCCCGCCTCGGCCATGCGCGCGCCCAATGCGACGGCGGCGCGAATCACTTCTTCAACGATCACCGCGCTGCCGTGAAGCGTGAGCTCCACAAGATCGTTTCCGGTGAACGAGTGCGGCGCCGCGTAGCGCACCGTGACGCATTGGTCAATATATTGACCATCCTGCGAAAGCCGCACGAGCGCAGCGTCGCGCGGATCGGGAAGGACGCCCGACAGCGACTGCAGAATCGACCCGCTCAGCGGGCCGTCGATGCGAACGATCGCCAGCGCGCTGCGGCCGATCGGTGTGGCCGGAGCGACGATCGTGTCGATCACGACCCGGCGGAGGTTTGGGTCGTTTCGGGCGTGCGGCGAACGATCGCCACGCGTTTGTAGAAGCCGTCACCACGCGAGATGGTCGCCACTTCCTGGTCGTCGGCGAGCGCGAGGTGAACGATGCGGCGCTCGATCGGCGTCATCGCCGGCAGCAGCTGCTCGCGGCCGTCGCGGCGAACGCGATCGGCGAGCTCGCGCGCTTTCTGCTCGAGCTCCTCGACGCGCTTGCCCTTGAACTCGTGACAATCGAGCTCGATCTCTTTCTCGATGCGCCGGCCGACGAGCGCCTTGTTCGCCAGCACCTGCAGCGCGTCGATCAACTCGCCGTGACTCTCGATCAGACGACGCGCGTCGCGGCCGTAAAGCCGCACGACGATTTGGGTTTCGTTTTCGGCGGTGCGAATCTCGATTTCGAGCTTCGCGAGCTCGATCACGTGCTGCAGCCAGCCGCGAACGATCTCGGCGATCTCCGATTCCGGGCCCTGCTCCGGAATCTCGATGGGACCGAGCTCGACTTCCGGTTCGCGGCGCTCGTCACTCTTGCGCTGCCGGTCGCGGCGCTCGCCACGTCCGCGCTGCTCGCGGTCGCGATTGCCTCGCCCGCCGCGCTGCCGATCGCCACGCGGGCGATCGTTGCGCGGGCGATCGTTGCGCGACGGCTCCGCCGCGGCCGGCTGCGGTTCGGATGCGCCTTCGTTGATCTCGGCTTCGATCACCACGCGTTTCATGCCGCCGAGGAATCCGCGTTTTTCCAGGACGACGTGGTAGGTCAGTTGATAGCGCTCGACGCCGAACGTCTGCGCGGCGCTGTTCAAAGCGTCTTCGAGGTTCTTTCCTTCAAATCGTTGCGCCATGATCGATCCTCTTTGTGGCGGCCTGCGCCGCGGCGGGATGATCCTTGTAGAACTTGTTCGTGATGATCTGCTGAATGATCGTGAGGATATTCTGCACGAGCCAGTAGAGCGTGAGTCCGCTCGGGAACTCCTTGAAGATCCAGCCGAAGACGATGGGCATGATGAGGAACATGCGCCGCTGCTGCGGGTCGGCGGTCGTCGGCGTGATCAGCTGCTGCACGAACATCGCGATCGTCATCAGGATCGGCAGGATGTAGGTGGAATCCTTCGCCGAGAGGTCGTGCACCCACAGCGCCCATTCGGCGCCGCGCAGCTCGATCGCGTGCTCGAGCATTTCGTAGAAGCCATAGAAAATCGGGAACTGAATGAGCATCGGCAGGCAGCCGCCGGCGGGATTGATCCCCTCCGCCTGATAGAGCTTCATCAGATCCGCGTTCATCTTCTGGCGCTGCTCGGGATCGCTCTTGTGCTTCTTGTAGCGAGCCTTGATGGCCTCCATCTTCGGCTGCACCTTCTGCATCTTCCGCATCGACAGCATCCATTTGTGCTGCAGCGGATAGAGCACGATCTTGATGAGGATGGTCAGAACGACGATTGCCCATCCCCAGTTGTGGGTGAAGCCGTTGATCCATTTCAGCGCGATCAGGAACAGCCGCGCGACGCTGCCGAACGTGCCGTACTGCAGCGTCTTGTCGAGGCCGTATCTGTCGAGGATCTTCGTCTCTTTCGGCCCGAAGAACGCCTCCCCCGCGACGACTCCGTCGGGGCCGGCATTGATTGCCGCGTAAAGATCGCGCCGTTTCGTTTTTCCCGTGCCGAAGTCCACCGCACGAATCAACGCGCCGCCCGACTTCTCGGGCCGCAGGACGCTCTCGAAATAGTTGTCCGCAATTCCGACGAATTGCACGGAGTCCCACACCGCGAGATTCGGAGCTTTTTCACGACGAATCGTTTTCAGGCTGTCGTCGATCTGCACGATGCCGTTGCCGGTAATCGTGAACTGACTGTCCTTCTCGTTCGCGCCTAACGTGCGGATGCCGGGGCCCACCGCGATGCGATACGGCGTCGCCGGCGTGATCGAGACCGAGAAATCGAAGAGATAGTCATCCGGAAAACGAAATGTCTTCGTCGCGGCGACGCCGTTCGCGGCGTAGCGATATTCGACGACCTCTTCGCCCTTCTGCTGGTAGTGGTTGACCGCGTACAGCGCGGAGTTGAGCCTCGCCGCGAGCGCACCGTCGCGCGCTTCGATGTCGAACGGGAAGTCGGTGCGGCTCGGATCGCGCGCTTTGACCAACTCGACGAGCGCGTCTCCCTGTTTGTAATTCGTGAGCTTGAACGAGACGAGCTCGGCGCCGCGATTGGAGAACGTGGCGACGAAGCCCGGACGTGTGATCGTTGTGAGTTCGACGCGTGTCGCAGCCAGCGGCGTCTGCGGCACCGCGACGGCGTTTACCGGCGCAGGTGTCACTGGTTGTACCGTCGCCGGCTGCGCCGCGGCAGCGGGTGCGGGCTTCGCCGGCTCCGTCTTTGCCGGCGTGACGGGCGCCGGCTTCTTCATCAGCTCGGGAAAAAGTCTCGGTGCGAGATATCCCCATCCCAAAAGGAGACCGATGGACAGCAGCACCGCAACGAAGATTCGCTTTTCCATTTACGGGACGGGATCCCAACCTCCAGGATTGAATACGTGACAGCGCGACAGACGGCGCAGACCGAGCCAAACGCCGCGCACAACGCCGTACTTTTCAATCGCCTGCTGCATGTACATCGAGCACGTCGGCTCGAAGCGGCACATCGGCGGAAGTATGGGCGAGATCCAGCGCTTGTAGAAACGAAGAGCGCCGATGGCGAGCCGTCTCATGCCGCCGTAATCTTTCGAAGTGCGCGCTCCAGGTCGCCGTTGTATTCGCGGAAAGCTGCTGTAGCGGCATTCGGCTTCACGTTGATGACCACGTCGACGGCGTGACGGTCGAGGCCGAGGGGCTCGCGCTGGCGGCGGTAAGTTTCGCGTGTCCAGCGCTTGAGCCGGTTTCGAACGTTCGCCTTTCCTACTTTCTTCGTCGCGGTCACGCCGACTCGCGAGTGCGGCAGGTGGTTCGCGGCGTAGAACACAACACAGTACCGGGAAAAAATTTTGCGCCCGGTCTCATAAACGTGAAGAAACTCGCGTCGTTTCGCGAGTCTCTTCGATTTCGGCAGAGCCTCCGGCCGATGCGATTGCACGATCGGCTGCGTGAGCCCGCGATTTACACCGCGGTGCGCTTGCGGCCTTTCCGTCGCCGGCGCGACAGCACTGCCTGGCCGTTCTTGCTTCGCATCCGCACCAGAAAGCCGTGTGTCCGCTTGCGGCGGCGGTTGTTCGGCTGGAACGTGCGCTTCATTCGTGTTTAACCCTCTGAAAAGAAAGCGGTGAGTATAGTGACCGGCCCGATGCCGGTCAATTCGACAGCGGGCCAAACTTCGCGCGCTCTCCTGCTATTCCGTTTCAACCCTCTTTTCGGGCCGAAAAATGTTCCCCATCCGAAAAGTCGTGTGCTAGACTCGCCTCCCTTTTCCACAACCAAAGAATTTCCACAGATGTGGAAAAGCTGTGGATTTTCATAAAGATAGGTCGATCAGCCCCGATGAATGTCTGGAAGCAGGTCCTCGATCGGCTGGAGCAGGATATTGACCGGGCCGAGTACGTGGCCTGGTTCGCTCCGACCCGTTTTCTCGCTCAAAAAGGTGACACCCTCGACGTCAGTGTGCCTTCACAGAGATTCGTCGACGCGATCCGTGAACGCTACGGTCAGCAGCTCCGTTCCATCCTCGCCGACGTTGCCTCCGACCGGCTCAACCTTCACTTCGTTCCCGATGCTGCCGAGTCCGTCTCGGAAGCGCCGCCGATCGCCACACCGACCGCCACCGAGCTCCCTCTCTCGGTGTTCAATCCCCGCTATCGCTTCAACACGTTCGTCGTCGGCAGCTCCAATCAGCTCGCCTACGCTGCATCTCTGTCGATTGCAGAAAATCCCAGCGGTTCGTTCAACCCGCTTTTCATCTACGGAGGCGCCGGACTCGGCAAGACGCACCTGATTCAGGCCATCGGCCAGCAGATCCGTGACAAGAACTCGAAGCTCAAAGTCGTGTACATGTCCGCCGACTCGTTCGTCACGGAACTGATCACGTCGATCCGTTACGACCGCATGCAGCAGTTCCGCGATCGCTACCGCACGGTCGACGCTCTGCTGCTCGATGACATCCAGTTCCTCGCCGGCAAAGAGCGAACCCAGGAAGAGTTCTTCCACACGTTCAATGCGCTCTACGAGGCGCAGAAGCAGATCGTCTTCACGTCCGACGCGCCGCCGAAGGACATCCCGACGCTCGAAGAGCGATTGCGATCGCGATTTGAATGGGGACTCATCGCCGACATCCAGCCGCCCGACCTCGAAACGAAAGTCGCGATTCTCCGCAAGAAAGCGGAGGACAAGAAAATCGATCTGCCGCACGACGTCGCGCTCTTCATCGCCGAACGGGTGCGATCGAACATCCGGGAGCTCGAAGGACATCTGAATCGCATCGCGGCGTTCGCGTCGCTCACCGGAAATCGCTTGAGCATCGACCTCGCGAAGGAGGCGCTCAAAGACCTGCTCACGAAGGAGAACAAGCCGATCACCGCTCCGGAGATTTTGAAAGTCGTCGCCGCGCACTACGGGCTGAAAGTCTCCGACCTCAAATCGAAGTCGAACGCACGCACGATCGCGTTTCCGCGACAGGTGGCGATGTTTCTATGCAAAGAGCTGACGGACCTCTCCTATCCGGAGATCGGCCGGCTCTTCAACGACAAGCACCATTCGACCGTGATGTACTCGGTCGACAAGATCGATCAGTTGCGGCAGGACGACGGCGATCTCGCACGCACGATCGAGATGCTCGGAAAACAATTCCGCTGATTCCATGCGGAAAGGTCCTACGAAAAACTGCGGACAAAATCGGCGCGAGTCGATCGCGAATGAAAACTGCGGAAAACGCGGCTGCTTTTCCGGCGTTTTTCCAACGCGAAACTCGCAGTCCGCTTCGAGCGAGACTGCTATACTTTTGAAGCTTTTGCAGAAGAATCCAGAAATTTCCGCACGGTTCTACTGCCGTCACCACAATCTAGAAAGACTCGGTTTCTAAGGAAGAGACATGGAGCTGACCGTCGCCAAGGTTGATCTTCAAAAAGAGCTGCAGCTTTGTCAGGGCGTGGTGGAGAAGCGATCGACGATTCCAATTCTTTCGAACGTTTTGCTCAAAGCCGCCGATGGCCGGCTGCAAATCGCCGCGACAGACCTCGACGTGACGATCCTCAGCTCGTGTGCGGCGAAGATCACGACCGCCGGAGGCGTGACGATCGAAGCGAAGCGCCTGTTCGACATCGTCCGCTCGCTGCCTGACGAAGACGTGCGGATCACGATGCAGGAAAACAACTCGATGCTCATCGAGTCCGGCACCGCGAAATTCCGCCTCCTCGGTCTGCCAGCCGAGGATTATCCGACGCTGCCGTCGGTGGGCGCCGCGGAGTCGTTTACCGTGCCCCTCGACGAGCTGAAGACGATGGTCGCCAAGGTGAAGTTCGCGATCACGCACGAGGAGACGAGGTTCCAGCTGAACGGCGCGCTTCTGAAGGTGATGCCGTCGAAGATGGAGATGGTGGCCACCGACGGTCATCGCATGGCGCTCATCAATTTTCCGCAGGGAAACGGTAAGAAAAAAGGGAATGAATTAACGATACTAATTCCTCGCAAGGCCCTCGAGGAAATTCTCCGGCTCGAGCCGAGCGACGATGGCACCGTCAAGTTCGGCGTTTCGGAGAATCACCTCTTCTTCGACGCAGGAGATCGCCGCCTGCTCGCGCGCATGATCGACGTCAACTTCCCGAACTACATGGAAGTCATCGCGCGCGACAACGATCGTCACGTGATGGTCGATCGCGAACGATTGCTCTCGACGATCCGCCGAATCTCGCTCGTGGCAAACGAGCGGACGCGCGCGGTGCGCTTCGATTTCGCGCCCGGCAAGCTCACCGTGTCATCGACGAATCCGGAGCTCGGCGACGCGCGCGAGACGGTGCCGATCGACTACGCGGGAAATCCCTTCTTCGTCGGCCTCAACGCGGCGTACGTCACGGATTTTCTGAGCGCGGTCGACACGCCGCAGGTCTCGCTCGATCTCAAGGACGAGAACAGCCAGTGCATCGGTCACCCGTCCGAGGCGAGCGAAGATCTTCCGTACGAGTACACGTACGTCGTAATGCCGATGCGGCTTGCTTGATGTCATCCCGAACCCCGAGCGCAGCGATGAGGCGGCGCAAAAAGTCGTTTTGGCTACCCTCTCGCCCGGGTCCCTCGCTCCGCTCGGCATGACGTCACTGTGATTCTCGCCCGCATTACCGCGCGAAATTTTCGCAATCTTGCTGACACACCGATCGAGTTTCATCCGGCGACGAATCTGATCGTCGGCCGCAACGGCCAGGGCAAGACGAATCTCGTCGAAGCGATCTACTTCCTGGCGACCACGAAGTCGTTTCGCACGACGAAGCTTGCGAACCTCGTGCGGTTCCGCGAGCAAAGCATTTACGTCGCCGGCGCGCTGCGGCGCGGAGATGTCGAGCGAACCATCTCCGTTGGCATCGACTTCGGAGAGACACGCCGGCGCGTGCTGATGATCAACGAGGAACGCGTCACGCTCGCGCAGCACATCGCCGCGATGACGGTGTTCGCGTTTTCGTCCGCACGGCTGGACATCATCCGTGGCGCGCCCGACGAGCGCCGCGGTTTCCTCGATCGAGGCATTGCCAGTCTCGACCCGGGTTACGTCGACGCGTACAAGCGATACGCGCGCGTTCTGCGTCACCGCAACGCGCTGCTGCAGAGCGGAACAATCACAGGACTCGACGCATGGGACGCAGAGTTCATCGCCACCGGCAGCGAGTTACAGACGGCGCGCGCTCGGTACACGCAGGTGATCGCGGAAGCATTCCGGAAGATCGTCCACGATCACGGATATCACCTCCACAACGTGGAGATTCAATATCGTCCGAGCACGGCTGATTTGAAATCGATCCGTCGCGAGGAGATGCGTGCGCGCACGAGTCTGTCGGGTCCGCAGCGCGACAACGTGGAATTCACGATCGGCGGGCGCAGCGCGGCGGACGTCGCGTCCGCGGGCGAGCAGAAGATGCTTGTGCTCTTTCTGAAATTCGCGAAACTCGAGCTTTTTCGCCGCAAGTTCGACGAGCCGGCGATCTTTCTACTCGATGACGTGGATGCCGAGCTCGACCTGGAGATTTTGCAGAAATTGCTCTCGAAAATGCCTGCTGAAACGCAGGTTTTCGCGACCTCCGCGAAGGAGCGTTTTCTCGCGGCGTTGGAGACCGGCCCGCACCGCCGCTTAACGCTTGAAAACGGGGAAGTTAGCGCCGTGCGCGATTTCCAGTAGATCGGCCGGAAATCGGCAATTTCGCGGTATAATTTGGCGTTACAAATCGCGGTGCATCCCTCGCGAAAATCCTTCCGGATTCCGCCAGCCAAAATGAGTCGTTCGAAAGAGTCTTAATGGCAGAACACTACACGGCAGAAGACATCAAAGTCCTCAAAGGACTCGACGCGGTCCGCAAGCGTCCCGGGATGTACATCGGCGATACCGACGACGTCTCCGGGCTGCATCACATGGTCTACGAGGTTGTCGACAACTCGATCGACGAGGCCCTCGCCGGCTATGCGACGCACGTGAGTGTCAGCATCCATGCGGACAATTCCGTGACGGTGGAAGACGACGGCCGCGGGATCCCCGTCGACATGCACAAGGAAGAGGGACGCTCGGCGGCCGAAGTCATCATGACCGAGCTGCATTCGGGCGGAAAGTTCGACAACAACTCCTACAAAGTCTCCGGCGGCCTGCACGGCGTCGGCGTGTCGGTGGTGAACTTTCTCTCGGAGTGGCTGGAGCTCGAGATTCATCGCGACGGATTTGTCTGGCGGCAGCGGTACGAGCGCGGTGTGCCCCTTGCGTCGATCGAGAAGGGCGAGAAGACGGCGAAGCGCGGCACCAGCGTGACGTTCAGGGCAGACTCGGAGATCTTCTCGGTCGGCGAGATGAACTTCGAGACGCTGTCGCAGCGTCTTCGCGAGCTCGCGTTTCTCAACTCGGGAGTGTCGATCTCGATCGCCGATGAGCGGACCGAAAAGCGTCACGACTTCCGCTTCGAGGGCGGAATCGTCTCCTTCGTGAAGGACCTCAACAAGAGCAAGACGCTGCTGCACGAAGAGCCGATCTTCGTGCGCGACGAAAAGGACGGCGAGACCGTCGAGATCGCAATGCAGTGGAACGACGGATACACGGAAAACGCATACGCGTTCACGAACACGATCAAGAACCTCGACGGCGGCACGCATCTCATCGGCTTCAAGGCCGCCCTGACGCGCACGATCGTGCGTTACGCCACGCGCGAAGGGATGCTCGAGAAGGCGAAGCTCGCAATCGAGGGCGACGACGTTCGTGAAGGACTGACAGCCGTCATCTCCGTCAAGATGCGCGACCCCAAGTTCTCATCGCAGACGAAAGACAAGCTCGTCTCCTCTCACATAAAAACCTGGGTCGAGCAGGTGATCAACCAGCGGCTCGGCGAATACCTCGAGGAGAACCCGCGCGAGGCGCGCCGCATCATCGAGAAGATCGTCGACGCCGCGCGGGCGCGCGAAGCGGCGCGAAAGGCACGCGAGCTGACCCGCCGCAAGGGCGCGCTCGATTCCGGCTCGCTGCCGGGCAAGCTCGCCGACTGCCAGGAGCGCGATCCGAAATGGTCGGAGATGTTCCTCGTCGAGGGCGATTCGGCCGGCGGATCAGCGAAGCAGGGACGCGACCGCCGCTTTCAGGCCGTGCTGCCGCTGAAAGGCAAGATTCTCAACGTCGAGAAGGCGCGGCTCGACAAGATGCTGTCGTCGGAAGAAATCCGGCTCCTCATCACCGCGCTCGGCACGGGGATCGGCACGGACGACTTCGACATCGGCAGGCTGCGCTACCACAAGATCATCATCATGACCGACGCGGACGTGGACGGCTCGCACATCCGCACGCTCATTCTCACGTTCTTCTATCGGCAGATGAAGGCAGTGATCGAGCGCGGGCATCTATTCATCGCGCAACCGCCGCTCTTCAAGATCTCGCAGGGAAAGAAAGACACGTACCTCAAGGACGAAAGCGAGAAGACGCGATTCCTGCTGAATCGCATCGCGGAGTCGGTCGCGGTCACGCCGCGCGAAGGCCTGCCCATCAAAGGCGAGCCGCTCATGAACATGCTCCAGCGAATGGAGGAGTATCGCGGCTACGCGCGCAAGGTGCAGGGCCGCGGATTTCCGCGCGAGGCGCTCGACGTGCTCTTCGCGGAAGGGTTTGACGATCGCGCGGCGCTCGCGGATGCGGACAAGCGATCCGCGCTGCAAACGGCGCTGACGAAAGCCGGATACGAACACGTCGTGGAAAAGACGGATCTCGAAACCGAAGCTCCGTACATTCAGTTCAGCGTCGGCGGCAATGGCACCGGCAAGCGGGTGAAAGTCGACAACGAGCTGCTCTCGCTCTACGAGTTCCGGCAGATGGCGAAAGCGTACGAGATGCTTTCCGCGTTCGGCCTGCCGCCGTACTCGGTCAAGCACGGCGACGAGCTATCGATGTTCAATCGCATCGACGACGTGCTCAATCACGTGTTCAAGCTCGCCGAAAAAGGTCTCTCCATCCAGCGCTACAAAGGCCTCGGCGAAATGAATCCGGAGCAGCTGTGGGAAACCACGATGGATCCGGAGCGCCGGCGGCTGCTGCAGGTCACGATCGCCGACGCCGTCGAGGCGGAGTTCCTGTTCACTACGCTCATGGGCGATCAGGTCGAGCCGCGGCGCGACTTCATCGAGAAGAACGCATTGGAAGTGAAGAACCTCGATATCTGAACGCATGTCCTGAGCCGCGAAGCGGCGAAGGACCCCCTTCGCATGTGCGCGGCGGGTCCTGCGCTTCGCTCAGGACAATAGACCGAGACTATGTCCGAATTCGATTACCAGAATTTCAACGATCAGAAACTGCCGGTCAACATCGAAGACGAGATGCGCAAGTCGTATCTCGACTACGCGATGTCGGTCATCATCGGCCGCGCGCTTCCCGACGTCCGCGATGGGCTGAAACCCGTCCACCGCCGCATCCTCTACGGCATGTACGAGCAGGGAAACCGCGCCGGCCGGCCGTACAAGAAATCGGCACGCATCGTCGGCGATGTCATGGGCAAGTACCACCCTCATGGCGATAGCGCGATTTACGACGCCGTGGTGCGCATGGCGCAGGACTTCTCGATGCGCTATCCGCTCGTCGACGGGCAGGGCAACTTCGGCTCGCTCGACGACGATCCGCCGGCGGCAATGCGATACACCGAAGTCCGCCTGACACGATTCGCCGAGGAGCTGATCGGCGACGACATCGAGAAGGAAACGGTGGAGTGGACCCCGAATTACGACGGCACCGAACGCGAGCCGTCGGTTCTGCCGGCGAAATTCCCGAACCTGCTCGTCAACGGCTCGTCGGGCATCGCCGTCGGCATGGCCACCAACATCCCGCCGCACAATCTCGGCGAAGTGGTCGATGCGTGCCTGATGGTGATCGAGAACCCGAAAGCAACGGTTCCCGATCTGATGAAGGTCATGCCCGGTCCCGATTTCCCGACCGCCGGATTCATTCACGGCATCGACGGCATCTATCAGGCGTACAAGAGCGGCCGCGGCATCGTGCAGACGCGGGCACGCGCCTTCATCGAGACCACCAGGAAAGGCGACAAGCAGCAGATCGTCGTGACGGAGATTCCGTACATGACGAACAAGGCGCGCCTGCTCGAGAAAATCGCGGAGCTCGTCCGCGAGAAGCGCATCGACGGCATCGCCGATCTTCGCGATGAATCGGACCGCGAAGGCATCCGCGTCGTCATCGAGCTGAAGAAGGGCGAGGTGCCGGAGATCGTCCTCAACAATCTCTATCGCTACACGCAGATGCAGACGACGTTCGGAATCATCTTTCTGGCGATCGTCAACAACAAGCCGGAAGTGATGGATCTCCCGACGATGCTCAGGCATTTCATCGAGCATCGCAAAGAGGTCGTCGTCCGCCGCACGCGCTTCGATCTGAAAAAAGCCGAAGATCGCGAGCACATCCTCGCCGGTCTCGTGATCGCGCTCGATAACATCGACCGGATCATCGCGATCATCCGCGGCAGCGCCACGCCGCCGGACGCAAAAGCGGCGATGATCACCGAGTTCGCCTTCAGCGACGTTCAGGCGCAGGCGATTCTCGACATGCGTCTGCAGCGTCTGACCAGCCTCGAGTCGAGCAAGATCCACGAAGAGCGCGAGGAAGTTCTCGCCACCATCAAGAAGCTCCGCGAGATCCTCGGCTCCGAGCAGCTCGTCCTGGACATCATTTCGAACGAGCTGCGCGAGATCAAAGAGCAGTACGGCGACAAGCGGCGCACGGAGATCATCGCCGAAGCCAGCGAGATCACGATCGAAGACATGATCGCCGACGAAGACATGGTGATCACGGTGTCGCGCGGCGGCTACATCAAACGCTCGCCGCTCTCGTTGTACCGGTCGCAGCGGCGCGGCGGAAAAGGCCGCATCGGAATGGCGACGAAAGAAGAGGACATCGTTCAGCACCTCTTCGTCGCCTCGACGCATTCGTACATCCTCGTGTTCACCGACAAAGG
>DATIZY010000173.1:0-26860 GCA_035516895.1 Thermoanaerobaculia bacterium
GAACGCCTCCATGTCCATGATCTGCCCCTCTTCGAGGAAGATCTCGCGGCGCAGCACCTTGTCTTTCGTGGTGGTGTTGCCCTGGAACTCGAGACGGCCGAGGCGGAACTGATCGCCTTCGTAGACCTGGATGTGAAGGTCGACCACATTGTTCGGCTGCTCGACGTACTCGGGGTTGATGTACGAGTAGATGTAGCCGCGCGCGCGATAGGCGTCGGCGAACGCGTCGATGCGGGTCTGAATCGGCTTGCGGTGGACGATCTCGCCCTTCTTGACCGGGAAATTGCCGGCGATCTGCTGCGTCGTGAAGACCGTGTTGCCCTCGACGGTGACGTTGCCGAGGGTGTGCACCGTGCCTTCTTTGATCGGGATGACGATCTTCACCCGCTGCTTCTTGCCCGCCTTCACGTTGGTGATCTTCGGCTCGTCGAACGAGACGTTCGTGTAGCCGTAGTCCATGTAGAAGTTCTTGAGGTTCTCGAGGTCTTCATCGAGCTTCGAAGGAATGTAGAGGTTCTTCTTCCGGATCCAGGAGACGATGTTCGTCTCCTTCACTTCCTTCATGTGATGGCGCAGCGTGCGCGTCGAGAAATGCCTGTTCCCGGTGAACTCAATCGATGCGACGGTCGCTTTCGAGCCCTCGTTGATGTTGAAGACGATCTTCTTCTCGCCCGCCTCGGACATGTTCTCGGTCGACGGATCGACGGTCACGTCTTCGAACCCCGCCTCGGAGTAAGCCTTGCGGATCGATTCGGCCGCGCGCTGAACGAGCGTCTGCTCGATCGTATTGCCGACGTGCAGATCGATCTTGTCCTTTTCCAGCGCGTCGTTGATCTTGGTGTTGTTCAGCTCTTTGTTGCCGCGGTACTCGACGGCGCCGATGCGCGGACGCTCCTTGACGATCGCGCGGACGATGACGCCGGTGTCGCCCTTTTCGGCTTCGATGCGGATGTCGTCGAAGAGGCCGGTCTGCCAGAGGTTGAGAAAGTTTTTCTCGAGCTGCGCCGGGTCGTACGGCTCGCCGGGAGTGACGCCGAGATAAACGCGGATCGTATCGCTGGCGACGCTCGTGTTCCCGACGGCTTCGAATCGCTGCACGGGAAGGCCGGTGAGATCGCCGGGCGCGGTGGGGACGAGAGCCTTGGGAGGGGGAGCGGGAGCCGGCGCCTCGGTGATGTGGCCCGTTCCCGTCGACGGGACGATCGTGCCTGGTTTCGGCTTCTCAGGCTGCTGCTGAGGGTTGGTCTGCGCCGCCGCGGTTCCGGTAACGAAAGCCGCGAGGGCAATGGCCAGAAATCGGTTCATAAGGTGAAAGGAGGTGAAAACGCTCTGCGATTGGACGTGCGACGCGCTCTGAAAGTCACGCGCCGTAACACGGGTGAAGCGCGGCGCATTCTAGCGTTGTTTCTCTCGACGCCGCCACAACCGTCGTCCGGACACGAAGTTGTGAAATTCGCGACCGCGAACGTCACGCGTAGGTCGCGCGGCCGCCCCCGAACGACCAGTTCTCTTTTTGCACCTCGACGAGCGCGATCATCACGTCGTCGGGCCTGACATCCGCCGCGTCCCCGAGCCGCCGCGCGATCTCCGCGTAGAGATTCTTCTTGATCTCGACGGTCCGGCCGGCGTTGAGCGTGATCTCGATCATGACCAGATCGCGGGAACGGTTCACGCCGCCGTAGCTCGGGTGCGCAAGGATCGCTTCGTCGTCGAGCTCGTGAATGATCTGAAAGCGGTCGTCGCGCGGAACGTTCGCCTGCGCCACGAGCGCCTCGTGGACGGCGTCGGCGACGCTGCGAAGGTACTCCGGCGATTTTCCCTTGCGCAGATAGATTTTGACGAACGGCATGTGCGCGATTCTACGCGACGAAGCGCGCGCGACGGCAACACGCGTCACCCGCCGTCAGGCGGTTGTGTCGTGGTCCGTGTTTCTTCCCGCCGTCGTCATCCATACCGCGTTGTCCCACGCGTTGTGAATGCCGATGAACAGAAGCAGCAGGGCGGAACCTGCGACCGCGAGCAGCGCATCTTCCGGCGCGCGCACCAGACAGAGGCTCGAGAGGAAGAGGCTGGCGTACGCGACCACGGGAAGGGCCGAGTGAAAGATCCAGTCTTCGAGCTCCGGCGCATACGCGCTCTGACGCTTCGCGCGACGGGTGACGAAGCCGGCGTATACGATCCCGGCGAAACCCATCACGGCGATGCAGACTTCGAGACTCCACATCGCGCGACGCGGCATGGTGATCAGCGCGGAGAGAAGAACGATCGCGCTGAAATGCACGACGGTCGGCGTGGAGAACGCATGCAGCGCTTCCGCGTCGCGCCGGACGTGAGTCTCCGGAATGAGCGCGATGACCACGAACATCAGTCCCGTCAGCGCGGCGGCGGACGAGCCGATGATCACGTAGAAGCTGTCCCAGCCCTCGAGGGGCGGCAGAATGGCCGCGATCACGTGCGGAGATTATCGCTTTTCGAAGTCGCTGCTCACCCACGGCTGATTCGCGGGCGGAAGAGTGGTCAGCGAGAGCGTGATGAGCTTGTCCGGATCTTCAGGAATCAGATCGAGCTTGTCGAAGATGGCGTAGATGCCGATCGCGGCGCCAAACGCCGCCAGAAGCGTGAGCTTCGGAAACCACACTCCCATCGTTACGGCGGTGATCGTGTAGACGATCCCGCCGGCAGTGAAAAACGCAACCAGCGACACGATCGCGATCGCGAAGCGTCCGAATCGGCGCAGCGTTCGACCGAGGAATGATGCGTTGTCGAATTTCACGGGACCGCGTTCATCGTATGCCGGCCGGGCTGCCACGGACGTGCGGCGGATCACATCAGCGGCGCGATCGCGCCGGCGAACTGCGCCAATCGCGAAGCAGCCGTCGGATCGTCGAGCCATGTCATCGCGAGTGATCCGAAAGAGAGCGCGGAGATTTCTTCGTGCTGTCGCTCACCCCACGCGCTCCCACAGCAGCGTCCGGAGCACTTCCTGGCCGTCTGCGGCGGTGGTCGTCAGCTGGATCGTGAGCGTGTCGCCCGACACCGTCATCGTTCGGGTGACTCGGTGGCCGACATTCTCGGGCGAGAGCGCTCCAACGAGTGTCTGCGTCACGGCGCCGTTGCTGTCGTCAATCGAGTAGGTGCCGAAGTAGGCGTCGTATCCGCCGCGCGCGCGGGTGTTGTTCGCGCCGGCGGCTGCTGCGTCGTCGCCGGTGCGCTGAGAGCGGTCTCTCTTCATGAATTGCGCGGAGAAGTGGCCGGAGCGATCGTAGATGAGCAGCGCGACCGGGTCGCTGCCGAGGGACGGTTCGGGGATGATCTCGCCGGCCCCGTTCACGTCGGTTCGCGACACGAGCCGCCACGTCCCGGGGAGGGCGACGGAAAGCGGCCGCTTCGTGGTCATTCAGCCTTCTGTCCGCGGTGGAGATCCTTCGCTCCGCGCGCGGCACTCAGATCCTTCGCCGCTGCGCGGCACTCGGATCCTTCGCCGCTGCGCGGCTCAGGATGACGATTTCGGTCGCGCTTCGCGCGATCCGAAATCGTCAATTCGCGATGAGGTCCGCTTTCGGCGTGGCCAGCAGCACGACCTCTTCGCCGTTCATCGTGAACTCGATCCGCTCCGGAGTGTTGTCCTTGTGGCGGATCATGAACTCGGAGAGCTCGTCCTCGATGTAGCGCTGGATCGCGCGGCGCAGAGGGCGGGCGCCGGAGTTCGACTCTTCCTCCGCCCGCTTGAGCAGCCAGTCGACGACCGTATCGTCGACCGAGATCTGCACGTTGCGGTGGATGAGCGCCTGATTGACGTCGTCCACGAGCAGCCGGCAGATCTGGCGCAGCTCCGTGTGCGTGAGCGGATTGAAGATGATGATGTCGTCGATGCGGTTGATGAACTCGGGGCTGAACTCCTTCTTCAGCTCCTGATTGATCATCGCCTCGGCCGATTTCTGATCGGCGTCGCCGGTCTTCTCGCGGAAGCCCATGTGACCTTTCGTCGCCAGGAAGCGCGTGCCGAGGTTCGAGGTCATGATGATGAGCGTGTTGCGGAAGTCGACCTGATTGCCGAGCGAGTCGGTCAGGATTCCGTCCTCGAGGATCTGCAGAAGGATGTTGGCGATGTCGGGATGCGCTTTCTCGATCTCGTCGAGCAGCACGACGGAGTACGGATTGCGGCGCACGCGCTCGGTGAGCTGTCCGCCTTCTTCATGACCGACGTAGCCCGGAGGCGAGCCGATCAGCTTCGACACCGCGTGCTTCTCCATGTACTCCGACATGTCGAAGCGAATGAGATGCTTCATCGATCCAAAGAGAAACTCGGCGAGACGACGGGCGACTTCAGTTTTGCCGACGCCGGACGAGCCGAGGAAGATGAACGATCCCATCGGCCGGTTGGGCGAGGCGACGCCGAGGCGCGAGCGGCGGATCGCGCGCGAGATCGCGCGGATCGCTTTGTCCTGACCGACGATGCGTCGCATCAGCGACTCTTCCATGTTGATCAGCTTCGCCGCTTCGTCGGCTTCGATCGAGGTCACCGGAATGTCGGTCCATGAGCTGATGATCTCCTCGACGTCCTTCTTGGTCACTTCCATCAGCTCTTCGCCGATGTTTTCGCGCTCCTGTTTGAAGCGCTCCACTTCTTCTTTGAGCTCGATCTCGCGCTCGCGCAGGAAGACGGCCTTCTCGAAGTCTTTGTCCGAGATCGCCTTCTTCATTTCCTTGACGATCGAGCGGATCTCCGATTCGAGCCGGCGCAGATTCTGCGTGTCGGCCACGCGGCGCAGTTTCACCTTCGCGCCCGCTTCGTCGAGGATGTCGATCGCTTTGTCGGGGAAGAAGCGATCGGTGATGTAGCGGTTCGATTGATAGACCGCCGAGCGGATCGCCTGATCGGAGTACTTCACCTTGTGGAAGTTCTCGTAACGCTCTTTCACGCCTTCGAGGATCTGGAACGTCTCCTCCTCGTTCGGCGGATTCACGTTGATCGCCTGGAATCGGCGCAACAGCGAGCGATCCTTTTCGATGTAGCGGCGGTATTCGCGAATCGTCGTTGCGCCGATGCAGGAGATTTCGCCGCGCGACAGCGCCGGCTTCAGGATGTTGGCTGCATCGAGAGATCCTTCGGCGGACCCGGCGCCGATGAGCGAGTGGATCTCATCGATGAAGATGATGATGTCGGGATTTTCCTTGAGCTCTTTGATGATGCCTTTGAGGCGTTCTTCGAACTGGCCGCGGTACTTCGTGCCGGCGACGATGAGCGACAGGTCGAGCGAAAGGATTCGCTTGTTGGCGATGAACAGCGGCACGTTGCCGTCGACGATCCGCTGTGCGAGGCCTTCGACGATCGCCGTCTTGCCGACGCCGGGCTCGCCTAACAGGATCGGATTGTTCTTGGTGCGGCGCGAGAGGATCTGGATGATGCGCTCGACTTCCTTCTCGCGGCCGATGAGCGGATCGAACTGCGCCTGATGCGCCATCTGCGTCAGGTCGCGGGCGTACTCGGCGAGGAAGGGGAGCTCTTTCTTCTGCTTGTCCGCCTCGCGCTCCTTGAGGATGGAGATCGTTTCTTCGCGGACGCCGTAGACGTTGAGGCCTTTCGCGGTGAGGATGCGCGCGGCGGTCGAGGATTCAACGCGCAGGATTCCGATCAGCAGGTGCTCGGTGCCGACGTACTGATGCAGCATCGACTCCGCTTCGTGCGCCGCGTAGGCGAGGATTTTTTTCGATTCTTCGGAGAGAGGAAGCTCGGCCGACGAAGAAATGCGGTCGACGAACAGCCGGTCGCCTTCCACTTCGCGACGGATCTGCTCGGGCTTCACATTGAAGCGGGAGAAGATCTCTTTGATGATCTCTTCACCCTCGCGCAGGACGCCTAACAGAATGTGCTCGGATTCGATGACCCGGGAGCCGAGTTTGGAGGCTTCGTAGCGGGCGAAGAAGAGTGCGCGGCGGGCTTTCTCGTTGTATTTCTCGAACATGGTCAATTGTATCGCTGCTGACCGCCATCCTGAGCCGCCCCACGGACGGCGAAGGATCTCGAGATGCGCTCCGGTCGATCATTGAGATGCTTCGCTTCGCTCAGCATGACGAGAATTTTCACCTCTGTTTGATTTCAAAAACGCGGTCGCAGCGTGCCGCCAATTCCGGATTATGAGTAACTATAACCGAGGTCAGGCCCCGCTTCGCGTGGCATTCGCGCATCAGATCGAATACGCGCGCGCTGGTTTCGAGATCGAGATTGCCCGTCGGCTCGTCGGCGAGAAAAATCTTCGGATCCGCGAGCAGCGCGCGCGCGATCGCCACGCGTTGCTGTTCGCCACCGGAGAGTTGATTCGGAAAATGCCGGCCTCGATTTGCCAACCCGAGCTCCGATAACAGCTGGGCGGCCTTCTTCATTGCCGCCGATCGTCCGAGGTGCCCGATCCAGCCGGGCATGGCGACGTTCTCCGTCGCCGTGAACTCGGGAAGGAGATGATGGAACTGGAAGACGAAACCGACGTTGCGGTTGCGGAAGCGCGCCAGCTCGTCGTTCGACATCGAGGTCACATTCGCTGTGTCAACACGAATTGTGCCTGAGTCGGCGCGATCGAGTCCGCCGAGCAGATGCAGAAGCGTCGACTTGCCGATGCCCGAGGGGCCGACGATCGCCAGCATCTCGCCGCGCTCGACGTCGAGATTCAAATTTTCGAATACCTGAACCGGAACTTCCGCGTCGCGGTACGTCTTGGTGAGTCCGCGCGCCTCGAGGAACGGCATGGCGCGGGATTATCGCAGTTCGCGGTTCACAACTCGCCGCGAAACGCGAGCCGCGAACCGCGAACTATCGTCGCGTCATCCGGAACTCGATCATCAGCCGCTCGTTGCCTTTGTCATCGATGAGGGAGTGGCGATGCAGCAACACGCGGCCGTTGTCCTCGAGATGCGCACGCGCGACGGTCTTGCGCCCCGGACGGTCCGGATCGAGGGCCGTCGCCCACAGCACGATGTTTTCGCCGTCGAACGTGCCGTCACTCTGCCGGATCGACATCGTCGTCTGTCGCGAGTCGTACCAGACGGTCGTGAAGCGATTCGTTTTCGAATCGAAACCGGAGATGCCGGTGCCGGTGCTCTTCGTGCCGTCGTCGTTGAAGAAGGTGAAGTCGGACTGCAGGAACTTCCCGTCCATGATCATGAACTGCTTGACGACTCCCTTCGTGACGATCGGTTTGCCGTTCATCGGATAGAAGGTCTTGACGAGGTCCCAGTCGCCTGCGAACCGTGCGAGCAGCTTCTGCCCTGCGCCCGGAGCGTTCGCCGGCTCATATTGCTGATGCGTCTGCTGTGCGAATGCGGCTGCCGCGGAGAGTGCGACGACGATGATTGCGATCTTCTTCATGACAGCGCGACATGATACGCGCGCTCGCCTTCGATGATTCCGACCGTCACCGGCAGCTTGAACCGCCGCGGCCCCGCGCTGCCGGGGTTGAAGACGAGCCTTCCGCCAACCACTTCGTTGCGCGGCGTATGGCTGTGTCCGCAGACGATGATGTCGACGTCTTCATCGAGAAGCTCGTCGCGAAAGATGTGCGTCAGAAGGATCCGGCGGCCGCCGACAGAAATGTAGACAATATCGTAACCATTATCATGATCATTATTTCCGCGGACGAAGGTGAGCGGCGCGACCTGACGCAGCGCCTCGAGCACGTGCTCTCCGCCGATGTCACCGGCGTGAAGAATGTGATCGACCTCCGCGAGCGCGGCGAGCGCTTCCGGGCGCATCAGACCGTGTGTGTCGGCGATGACGCCGATGCGGGTGGAGCGCCGGCCTCCCGGGGCGACGGCGGGCCGAGAGCCCGCCGCTCCACTATCCCCAGACGCTCGCCTTCTTCGCCCAGATGGAGTTCTGGTAGCGCTGCTTGAACGCTTGCGCGGTCGCTTTGAGCGCACTGCCGTCATTGGTCGCCTTGTATCGCGAAACGCCCGCCCAGTACATCGCTTCGGCCGCGGCGTCTGTACCGGGGAGGTTCTCGCAAACGTCGCGAAACTGCCGCTCCGCGTCCTGAAAATTCTTCTTCGTGAACTGCGCGTGGCCGAAGCCGAGCTGCAGCTGTGCGAGAAATTCGTCGGGCGGGAGGAAGCCCTCGATGCGGTACAGCTCCTTGCCGTCGGCATCGACGATCAGCACCGTCGGCGTCCAGTCGACGTTGAATCGCCCCATGGCCTCCGGATGCTCCTTCACGTGCAGCCGCACGGGGACGAAGTTGTTGTTGATGAACGTCGCGACGCGGGGGTCCGGATAGGTCTCGGCTTCCAGCCGAGCGCATCCCCCTCACATCGGCGCGGCGGTGAAATCGAGGAGCGCCGTTTTGGCGCTCTTCTTTGCGTCTGCCAGTGATGAGTCGATGTCTTCGCGCCAGTGAACCGTTTCGTGCGTCGTTGCCGTCGTCATGGCTGTCTCCGTTGCGTTGAGATGCATCACTTGCGCCGGTATTGCGCGATGCCGAGCTCGAACGACAGCCGGATCATCCGCTGCGTCTCGGGATCGGCCATTTCGTAGGTGCGGCAAAAGTCGTCGATCTCGCTCTCGTCTTCCGGCGTGAGAATCGTGAAGCCGGAGATCGGTTGCTTCGGATCCTTCGTCGGGATCTTGTCCCAGCTGCCGTCTTCCCGAAAGATGCACTGCACGTACGGCGAGAGCTCTGCGCCGGCGTCGAGCTCTTCGACTTCATCATCGGCGGCGAGAAACGGCGCGGGCGAGGTGGTGGCGGGTGGCGGCGCTGTTTTTGCGGGCGGTGGCGCCGGTTTTTTCGGCGCCGCGGCCTTCGGTTGGGGTGGCGCGGGCGGCGGTTCGATCTCCGCCGCGGCCTCGATCGGCTCGACGAACGTGCTCATGATCCACGCGAGCTCCTTCGGCGCATTGTCGGGCGAGTCGGCGAAGACGACGCCGGACGAGTAGCCCGGCTTTTTTTGAATCGGACGCATCTCCGTCCGCGCGATCCGGCCCTTCAGCTTGACCGTCTTGCCGTTCCACTGAAACTGAACGGTCGGCGTCGAGTTCATCGACATCCGGTTGAAGTGCTCGATCTTCGCACCGATGAGGCTCAGCTCGACGACTTTGGCGTCCGCTCCGTCGATCGTGCAGTCGATCGGTTTCTCGAGCGGAATGCGCTCGGCATTGCGCTGTTGATCGGCCGGCTTCGCCATCGATGAGGCCGATTCTACAATGTGCCGATGCAGCGAATCGTTGTCATTGCTCTCGCGCTTCTCGCCGCCGTCTCCTCGTTCGCACAGTCGGACGACATCGCCGCTGCGCGCGCGGTGTTCGACGCGAACCTGAAAGCGATCCAGGAGAAGAATCTCGACGCGTACTTGTCGTACTACCTCCACTCGCCGTTGCTCGTGAAGACCGGCCCCACCGGATTCACGACCGGTTACGACGATTTCGCGAACGCGCGCGGCCCCTGGCCGGTGTCGTTCAACGCGAACGAGCTTCATCTGACCGAGCTTCAGCCCGGCTGGGTGTACGGGACGTATCGCTATCGCGTGCGCTACGCGGAGGGCGACGAGCACATCGGAGTGTCGGAGCGGCTGTTCGTCAAGACGCCCGACGGCTGGAAGATCGCGCTCACCGGCGCCGTCGACACGCCGCCCGGCACGCCCGCCCCGCCGCGCGCTCTCACCGGCGCGACCCTGATCGACGGCCGCGGCGGCGCGCCGGTCGCGAACGCGAACGTGATCATCCGCGACGGCAAGATCGATTGCGCGGGCAGCGCGGCGCAATGTCCGGTGCCGGAAGGCATCGACGTCACCGACGTGCGCGGGATGTGGATCACGCCCGGACTCATCGACAGCCACGTTCACTTTTCACAGACCGGATGGGCGGACGGCCGGCCGGATTCGCTCGACCTCCGCGCCACGCATCCGTACGAGCAGGTCGAAGCCGATCTGCGCATGAACGCGGAGCGCTTCGGCCGCTCCTATGTTTGCTCGGGCGTCACGTCGGTGTGGGACGTCGGCGGTTACCCGTGGACGCTGCATCTCCACGATCGATTCGAGAACAACACCGAGGTGCCGCATGTCGTCGCGGCGGGGCCGCTGCTATCGACGCTCGATCACTGGCTGAATCTGCCGGCCGAGCGGCAGTTCATTTTCCTCAAGGACGCCGACGCCGCGCGCAACGGTGTGCATTACCTCGCCGCGGAAGGATCGAAGTCGGTCAAAGTGTGGTTCATCGTCACGAAAGATCTCACGGTCGAGCACTCGGTGCCGATGGTGAACGCGGCCGGCGAGGAAGCGCGGAAAGCACATCTGCCGCTCATCGTGCACGCCACCGGCCTGGCCGAGGCGAAGGCGGCGCTGCGCGCGGGAGCCAATGTGCTCGTGCACAGCGTGCAGGATCAACCGATCGATCAGGAGTTCATCGATCTGGCGAAGAAGAACGGCACGATTCTGATTCCGACGCTGACGGTCGTCGACGGGTACGTCCGCTTGTTTCGAGGAGCGGCCGACCGGAAAGCTCCGGCGGTCGACGATCCGAACGGCTGCGTCGATCGCGGCACGCTGGCGAGGGTCGCGGAGACGGCGACGGTCGATCCGTCACTCGTTCACGCCGATCGCGTTGCCGCACGCGCAGAGCGCGCCGCGACCATCGATCGAACGGCTGCCGCGAACCTGAGAGCGCTCGTGAACGCCGGCATCCCGATCGCCACCGGCACGGATGCCGGCAATCCGCTGACGCTTCACGGTCCGGCGATTTACGCCGAAATGGACGCGATGCAGGCCGCCGGAATGACTCCGATGCAGGTGATCGTCGCGTCAACCGCGACCGCGAGCCGCGCGATGGGACTGTCGAAACAGGTCGGCACGATTGAGAGGGGGAAGGATGCCGATCTCGTCATTGTCGGCGCCGATCCTTCGCTCGACGTCGCGAACTTCCGTAAAATCCGGTACGTTGTTCGCTCCGGAGTGATGCGGAGCATCGCGGATCTCCATGCGCTGGCGGAGTAATGTTTATCCTGAGGCTGAGCGCAGCGAAGCCGAAGGATCTCGAGTGACATCGAGGAATGGCGCAGAGCGCTCTCAGTCTTCCGTCTCTCTGTGTGAATCCATCGGACAATGACCGACGAACGATCCGACGAAGCGCGCGCCACCTTCGAATACTTCTCGAACGAGTATGCGCAGGCGCTGCATGCATTCAAAGCGATCGAAGATCAGTCGACGACGCTCATGCTGTTGGGCGTGTCGGAAGATCTGCGCGGCTTCGTCGATCAGTTCATCGAAATGGCCACGGGGACGAAGCAGCTGGCCGAAGAAAAAAACGAACCGCACTTCGCGGAGTGGTTCGGCGAATTGATTGAGAAAGCGGAAGCGCTGCGCGGAGCGATTCCCAAACGGTGATTCGTGGCCGGCGGCCGAACGCCGCTGGCCGTGAATCTTCCGCGGCACACGTCGAGCGGCCAACGGAGAACGATGATCGTGATGGCAATTGCATTGAGTGCGGCATTGGACCAGCGCATCGACGAAGCAGCGAAAAAGGTCGAGCCGGCCGTCATCGCCTGCCGGCGCGACATCCACCAGCATCCCGAGCTCGGCAACCGCGAGTTCCGTACATCGAAGCTCGTCGCCGACAAACTGAAATCGCTCGGCATCGAAGTGCGCACGCCGGTCGCGCACACCGGAGTCGTCGGCATTCTGCGCGGCGGCAGGCCGGGACGCGTCGTCGCGCTGCGCGCAGACATGGACGCGCTTCCGGTCGTCGAGCAGGTCGATCTGCCGTTCAAGTCCACCGTTCGCACCACGTATAACGGACAGGAAGTCGGCGTGATGCACGCGTGCGGACACGATGCGCACGTCGCGATTCTGTTAGGTGTCGCCGAAGTGCTCGCCTCGATTCGCAGCGAGCTTCCCGGGACGGTCGTGTTTCTCTTTCAGCCGGCCGAGGAGGGTGCGCCGCTGGGCGAGGAAGGGGGCGCGCAATTGATGGTCAAGGAAGGCGCGCTCGACAATCCGAGAGTCGACGCGGTTTTCGGCCTGCACGTGACCTCGCGCTACCCGGTCGGCGAGATCGCCTATCGCGCGGGCGCGGAGCTCGCCGCCGTCGATTCGTTCCGCGTCACCGTAAACGGCAAGCAGACGCACGGCGCGTACCCGTGGCTCGGCGTCGACCCCATCGTCATCGCCTCGCAAATCGTCCTCGGCCTTCAGACCATTCCGAGCCGCCAGCTGGACGTCTCGCTCGCGCCGGCGGTCGTCACCGTCGGCATGATCCGCGGCGGAGTGCGCAACAACATCATTCCCGACGATTGCGAGCTGGTCGGCACGATCCGCTCACTCGATCAAAAGATGCGCGATGACATTCACGCGCGCATCACGCGGACGGCGGAGGACATCGCGAACAGCGCCGGCGCGAAAGCGGACGTCACGATCGAGACCGGCTATCCGATCACGTACAACGATCCGAAGCTCACCGCCGAGATGGCGCCGACGCTGAAGCGAATGACGCCCGACGTCATCGAAGTGAATCCGACTTTAGGCGCGGAAGACTTCTCGTTTTATCAGCAGAAGGTGCCGGGTCTTTTCTTCTGGCTGGGAACGCGGCCGGAGAATGAGACGGCCGAGGAGGCGGCGTCGAATCATTCGCCGCTGTTCTACGTCGATGAAAGCGGCCTCGAGCTCGGCGTTCGCGCGATGGCGCACGTCGCGGTCGACTATCTGAATCTGCGATGAAGTCCGCGGCGATGGTTCTTGCGATACCGTTGCACGCAGCGAACGTCAGGCTCTGGATCGACTCCGCTAGCGGCTCATTGTTTTGATTTGCCGGGCGCCATCTGCCGGATGCGTCCCCAGTAGTCGGCGCCGCTGAGCCACTGGCCGCCGTCGATCACCAGCGCTTCGCCGGTGACGTATGCGGCGTAGTCGGAGAGCAGATACGCGGCCGCGTTCGCGATCTCCTCGAGCGTCGCGAAGCGGCGCAGTGGAATCGTGCGGCGAATCCCTTCTTCGATCGCCTCGTCGGGGAACAGCCGCTCCGACGCGCCGGCCGTATGCACCGGTCCCGGCGCGATCGCGTTGACGCGAATCTTGTGACGCGCCCACTCGACCGCGAGCGTGCGCGTCATCGCCAGCACGCCCGCTTTCGCGCTCGCGGAATGCACCACGCCGGGCGCGCCGGTCCACGCGTAGTTTGCAATGACGTTGAGGATCGTGCCGCCGCGGCCCCCTTCGATCATCCGCTTTCCGATCGCGCTCGAGCAGTAAAACGTTCCGTTGAGCACGATGCCGATCACGGCGTTCCATCCGTTCGGTGTGAGCTGGTCCGATTGCACGATGAAGTTTCCTGCCGCGTTGTTGACGAGAAAATCGACCGCGCCGACTCTTGCGGCCATCGCTTCGACGGCATCGGCGTCGCGCACATCGAGAACGTGGTATTCGCCCCCGATCTCGGCGGCGGCTTTTTTCAGGTTCTCTTCCTTGCGGCTGGCGAGGATGACGTGAGCGCCGAGGCGCGAGAGCTCGCGGGCGATGGCGAAGCCGATGCCGGTGGCGCCGCCGGTGATCACGCCGCGTTTGTCTGCGAAGGTTTTTTCGGGAAGCACGCGCGAACTCTACAGCAGCTTCAGACCCGCTTTGACGAAATGGCGGAAATCGCGATCGTGCGTGATCAGTGGGACGTTGTGATCCATGCACGACTGCGCGATGAGTGTGCCGGCGAGGCTGGCTTTGTGACCGCCGGCTCGGACACGCGCTCGAAGGCGGCCCGCGCGTTCCCAAAAGCCGATCCGGAGTTCGAGCACGGGAAGAGCAAGGAGGTCTCTCGCGAAGCCTGCGTCGATCCCGGGATCGCTCAAGCATTCTGCGACGACGACCGGAGGGAGCCGTGCGGTTTTCGCGGCAATGGCTTCCTGAAGCCGCGCCGTATCCGCACCGCTGATCTTGTCGAGAAACCTCCGAAGCGTGCTGGTGTCGACGGCGATCAATCGCGGTCCTTGCGCAGCTCGCTGAGACTCACCGACCATTTCACCCGTCCGCGCCACCTGGCGAGCCTCTCCCATGCGTGTTGATTCGCGCGCAGCTCGAGGGCTTCGCGGACCGTATCGGAGATGCCTTCGTGCGCGTCTTTCCGGGCGCGCTCGATGAGCTCCTCCGGAACTGTCACCGTAATTTTCTTCTGGCGTCCCATGCCAGCATTGTATACCAGCCTCAGTGACCAGCTTCCGCCGTTTGCTCGTCCTCGTCGTCCTCGTCGTCCTCGCCGCCGCCTGCGCGAAGCGCGAACAGATCTTTCCCAACGCGCCGGTCGTGCTGATCTCCGTCGACACCCTGCGCTCCGATCATCTCCCCGCGTACGGCTATCGCGGCGTGCGGACGCCGAACCTCGACGCGCTTCGCCGCGATTCGGTCCTCTACGAGCGCGCCTACAGCCACGTACCGCTCACGCTGCCGTCGCACGTCTCGATCCTCACCGGACTTCTTCCGCCGGAACATGGCGTGCGCAACAACATCGGCTATCGCTTCGACGGATCGAAGTTTCCGACGCTGCAGAGGATTCTTCGCGATCACGGCTATCGCACCGGCGCCGCGGTCTCGGCGTACGTCCTGCGAGCGGAGACGGGCATCAGCGACGGCTTCGATTTCTACGACGACGCGATTCCCGCCGCGTCGACCGGGCCGATCGGCGAGTATCAGCGCTCGGGGTTCGACACGCTGAAGATCGCCAGGGACTGGATCAGTAAGAATGATCATCAACCATTCTTTTTCTTCTTCCACATCTACGAGCCGCACGCGCCGTACGATCCGTCGTACGACGGCGAGATCGCGAAATCGGACGCCATCGTCGGCGGTCTGATCGGGCATTTGAAATCGCTCGGAGTCTACGATCGCGCGCTCATCGTCTTTCTGTCCGATCACGGCGAAGGGCTCGGCGAGCACGGCGAGGATCAGCACGGAATTCTGCTCTATCGCGAAGCGCTGCAGGTTCCGCTGATGATCAAGCTGCCGGGCGAGGCGAGGGGCGGCACGACCGTGAGCGAGCCGTTTGCGCTTGCCGACGTCAAGAGCACCGTCCTCGCGCTGCTGGGACTCGGCCGCGCGGAAAAACGTCCGCTCTACTCCGAGACCTTCTACCCTCGCATCCACCTCGGCTGGAGCGAATTGCGATCGCTGATTCGCGGCCGCGATCACTACATCGAATCGCCGCGGCCGGAGCTCTACGACATCGTGAGCGATCCCGGCGAAGCGCGCGATCGCATCGCAGACGATCGCCGTACGGCGGCGGAGATGCGCGACGCCCTGCTCGCGCTTCCGCCGGCGCTGGCTCCGCTCGGCAACGTCGATCCGGAAGAGCAGAGGAGGCTCGCGGCGCTCGGCTATATCGGCACGCCGCAGAATCGGTCCGGTCCGCTGCCGAATCCGCGCGACGAGATCGGGCAGCTCGGCACGATCCGCGCCGCGTTTCAACTCACCGATGTGCGCCGCTACGACGAAGCGATTCCCGCGCTTCGCGCGCTTCTCGCGAACAATCCGCAGCTCGAAGATGCGTGGTCGAAGCTCGGCGAATCGCTCGTCGCATCGGGGCGCTACGACGAAGCGATCGACGCGTACAAGTCGGCGCTCGCGCGATCGCCTCAGTTCTCGCCCGACCTCGCGTTGGGTCTCGCATTCGCGTATCTGAAAAAAGGCGATGCGCGGCTCGCGGCCGAGCACGCCGAGCTGGCAATGAACACGGATCCGCGGGAGGCGAACGAGCTCCTCGCGCGCGCCTGCATCGAAGAACGCGATCGGTCGTGCGCCGAGGACGCCGCGCGGCGGGCGATCGACGCGGGCGGCCGGCAGCCCTCGTCGATTCTGCTTTTGGCCGAGGTGCAGCGGATGGAGGGGAAGCTGCAGGAGGCGCTCATGACGATCGACGAGGCCGAAGGGCGGGCGAAGGAAATGGGCCTCGCGCATTTGTACGGGCTCGATCTGGTGCGCGGCGACGTGCTCGCGCGGCGCGACCGCCCGGAGGAGGCGATCGCCGCGTATCGGCGTGAGATTGCCGCCGCACCCGATGATCTGCAAGCGTATTCGAACCTCGCGGTGATCGACTTCATCGAAGAGAACCCCCGCGCGGCGGATGGCGTCCTCGACGAGATGGTGCGAAACAACCCCCACCGCGGGGCGCGCGATCTCGCGGCGCGGACGCGCGCCGCCTTCGGTCTAAAATGACGAGGTCAGGTCCTCGATCCTCGGTTTTCGATCGCGCGTAGATGGCAGTCTTCAGCGGACTTCTATGGTTCGTAGAAAATCGAGGATCGACGACATGACCCATCCATGATCGAGGAACGCCGCGCATTTCAGCGCCTCAACCTGACGAAACCGATCGACGGCTGGTTCGGCGATTTCGACGTGCTCGTCGTCGAGATCAGCGCCGGCGGCGCGAAGATCGTGCACGACGACGAGATTCCCGTCGGCGCACGCGGCCTGCTCCGCTTCGCATGGCGCGGGCGCGATTTCGAGATCCTTTCGCAGCTCACGCGCAGCGAAGGCGCGCGATCCGGAGTGCACTTCCTCGAGGAGAACGAGGAGTTCCGGCTGATGGTCGGTCAGTGGGCGAACGAGCTGCGGCTCGCGCAGGAGGCGAACGCTTCGGGCAATCGCGACGCCAACATCGTCGGCGATGAGACGCTCACTGCGGCGAGCGCCGGCGCCCGCGCGCTCAGCGGATTCCTGCAATACCGTCTGACAGCGAGCGGCTGGAAGTGCGTGCGTGCGCTGCTGCCCGATCAGCCGGATGACGGCTTCACGGTCTCGGCAAACGAATCGCAGGAACAGATCGACATCCTCTGCCACACGTACGAATCGGGAGATCCGGAAGCGAAGCGCATGACCCGGATGATCGCCGAGCTGTCGATCACTCGCTGAGTGTGAGGACAAGTACTCTTTGTCTGCGCGCACTTCAATCGGTGGATGTGTGGGGCAGGCTAGCCGGCCGACCGGCTGAAGCCGCTCCGCACACCGATACACGTCACTCGCTGAACGGAGCGGCGACGAGCACCGTCGCGATCGTCTCGCCGGCGGCGACTCTGGTCACGTTCGTCTCGACGATCGCGAAGCCGTTCGCCTGCACCATCGACGTCGAGACGCCCGATCCCTGGGAGTGCATCGGATGGGCGAGCAACTCTCCCTCGTGCGCCACGACCCGAACGCGAAGATAGTTGCGGCGATCGCCGCGCGATTTGAGCGGTCCCGTGAGCCGCGCCGTCACGGTCGGCGGCAGCAGCGCGTGCGTTTGTCCCATCGATTTGCGAAGCGCCGGCGCGATGAAGAGAAGAAACGACACCATGCACGAAACGGGATTGCCTGGCAGGCCGAAATAAACTCGGTCCCGCACGCGCGACAGCACGACCGGCTTTCCCGGCTTCATTGCGATCTGCCAGAACTTCGTTTCGGCTCCGAGAGCGTCGAGAGCGTCCTTGACGAAGTCGTAGGCGCCGACCGAAACGCCGCCGGAGGAGATGATGAAATCGGATTCGAGCGCCGATTCGATCGCCGCGATCGTGTCCTCGCGCGTATCGCGGACGATGCCCAGCATGCGCGGCTCCGCGCCCGCCTCGCGCGCGAGCGCGGCGAGCGAGTACGAATTCGAGTTGATGACTTTGCCGGCGGCGCGCGGCTGATCGACCTCGACGATCTCGTCGCCGGTCGAGATGATCGCGACCCGCGGTTTTCGCGAAACGCGGACGACCGAGCGTTGCGCGCTCGCGAGCACGCCGACTTCCGCCGCGCCGAGCGGCGTTCCGCCGTGCAGCACGATGTCTCCGGCGCGCATGTCCTCGCCGCGCTTGCGCGTGTTCGTGCCGCGCTTGAGCGACTGCCTGACCGTGACGTAGTCGGAGCCGGCGTCGGTGATCTCGACGTGCGCCACCGTGTCGGAGCCGTCCGGCATCAGCGCGCCGGTCATGATGCGGATTGCCGTGCCCGGCTCGACGCGTTTCGCTGCGACGGTGCCCGCGGGCAGGTCCTCGATCACTTTCAATCGCACCGGCGGAGTCGCGATGTCGTCCGCGCGGACCGCGTATCCGTCCATCGCCGTGTTGTCGGCCTGCGGCACGTCGGCGGGCGCGACGATGTCCTCGCGGAGCACGCGGCCGAACGCATCGGTGAACGCGACGTTCTCCGTTCCAACGAGCCTGATTTCGGCGAGAACGCGCTCCTGCGCTTCCTCGACGCTGATCATCCGCTCGCCGGCGCGCGGTGTTTGAAACGTCGTCATGTTCCGAGCCGAGCCTCTTGCAGGATCGGCTCGAAGAGCTCGATCGGATTTCCCGACGGATCTTCGACGATGATCTGTCTGCCGCCGACGCCGGTCACGATGTCGTTGCGAAAGCGCGCGCCGTTCCTGCGCAGCTCGGCGACCATCGACGCGAGTTCTTTGACTTCGATCGCAAACCGGTTCCAGCCTCCCGGCGTCTGCACCCTGCCGTCGGGCATCGCCTGACCTCCGCCCGCCGACGGATTCGGCGCGCTGAGCACCAGCCGCAGGTCGCCGCGGGAGAGCATCGCGAACGGCGGTGCAGGATGCATCTCCAGCGTGAAGCCGAGTCGCTTCGTGTAGAAGTCGATCGCCGCGTCGACGTCGTTCACGATGTATCGAACCTGCACCGTCGCCATGTTTATCCGCCTGAAAACGCGACGACGATCTCGACCTCGTCTCCGTCGTCGAGCTTCACTTTTTTCTCGCCGTGCAGAATCAGCTCGCCGTTCACCGCGAAGTTGAAGAGCTCATCGCGTTCCTCTGCGATGCCGAGCTTCGCGATGATGTCGTCGAGCGAGACGGCGTCCATGGTCACGATTTCGCCGCGTCCGTCGCGGAGCGGCTCGGGAAGCCGGACGGTGATCATGACGCGAGCACCGTGTCGAGCTCGCGCCGGAACTCCGGCCGCGGCACGCCCTCCTCGGTCAGATTCGAGATCGCGTAGAAGCGCGAGAGCAGCGCATCGAACTGACCGCGATCGATCTTCTCGCCTTTGAACGGGCCGACGCCGATCGCCTCTTCGAACCAGCGCTTCGGCAGCGTGTCGTCCTTGCGCGTGACGCCGAGGGTCGCGTTGATCATGCGCTCGACGCCCATGATGTTCAGCCCGATGCGATCGAGCTCCTCGCGCGACATCTCGATTCCGGTGACGTTCGCGATCTGATCGGCGAATTCCTCGTACCCGGGCAGCGAAGGCGAGTTGAAAAGCTTCGTCGTGAAGCGGCACATGCCGACTGCGTCGCCCACCGCGAAGATGTTCTCGCAGCGGCGCACGGCGATTTCTTTTCCTTCGTAGCCCGTCGGCTGCGCGGAGACATCGCCGCCGTACAGCTCGCGCTTGAAATCGGGATCGTCGTTGATCTTCGCGTTGATCTCCAGCGTCACGCGATTGCGCAGGTGATCCATGCCGCGCGTCGCCACCGCCAGGCCTAACGCGAACGCCTTGAGGATGCGCGCGTCGTGCGGATCGCTCTGCGTGAGGCCCTTGACCGCCATCAGGTAGTCGAGTGCCTCGGCGGGATAGTGCCCGTTCTCGACGGCGCGCGAGGAGTCGGCGATCACGTTGCCGAATCCCTCGCGACGCGCGGTCATGAACAGCAGCTTCTCGATGACGTCGTAGTTGCCCCACGTCAGGTCGAGCTCGGGTTTGATGATGCCGCGCTGGTAGAGCTCCATCGCCCAGGCGATCGCGCTGCCGGTCGACGCCGTGTCGAGGCCGAGGTCGTTGCAGATGTTGTTCAGCCGGAGCACCTGCTCGACCTCGGCGATGCCGATGTTCGGTCCGAATTTGCCGAGGGTCACGTATTCGGGGCCGTCGCCTTTGACGTACTTGTCGTGCGGTGTGTGCTCGCTCGCGCTCATGTCGTTCGTCGGCCGGCAATTCACCGGACAGACGAAGCAGCCTTCCATCCCGGGGCGGAACGGATCGATGTTCTCGGCGTCGAGCTTGTCGGTCCACGTCGTTTCCTGATTGTTCTTCGTTCCCATCGCGCCTAACATCCGCGACGGTTTGTAGAGGAACGGCGTGCCGCGCTTTTTCAGCGCATTCTTCACGACCGAGGTGCTCAAGAGTTTTTCGGCGACTTCGCGATTGCGCTGTTTGTGCGGGTGGGCGGGCGTGAGGTCGGCGGTGCGGCCCTGAATCAGAATCGCTTTGAGGTGGAGCGATCCCATCTTCGCGCCCGGACCTCCGCGCGCGTAGATTGCTTTCGGTCCGGCCATGATGCCGGAGCAGAGCACGAGCTTCTCGCCGGCGGTGGTGATCGCCGCGAGACCGAAGTCGCGTCCCTCCTCGCCGTGGAAATCGCGCTCGATCGCGGCGCGCAGATCGATGTTGTCCATTCCGACCCACGGTTTGGCGTCGACGAATCGCGGCTCGCTGCCATCGAAATGCAGCAGCGTCCACTTCGGCGCTTTGCCGTAGAGCACGAGGTGATCGATGCCGTTGAGCTTCATGAACGACGGGAAGTAGTCGCCGGCGTTCGAGTCCATGATCACTTTCGTTTCCGGCGACCACGATGTGGCGTTGCCGCGCGCGGCCGAGGGAACCAGCGCGGTCAGAGTGCCGGTCCCGAAAATCAGCGGCACATCCGGATGCAGCGGATCGAGCGACGCGTCGAGCAGGTTGTGCAGCAGGTACATGTTGACGCCGCGGCCACCGAGAAATGTTTCGACGACGCGGCGCGGGACGAAGGCGCGGCGAACGTCCCGGCTCTCGAGATCGACGAAGATCGTCTCGCCCTGCGTCGGGAACTGGCGATCCGCGGCGAGGCGGGGCAACAGCGCACGGATGCGTTCGCGGATCGGCATCGACTAACATCTATACAACATTCCTCGTGCGAAGAACTCTTCCGGTTCGAAGCATCGCTCTCGCTCTCGCGTTCACGGGCACCGCGTTCGCGGCGACCGTCACGACGGTTGGCCCGATGAACGTCTCGCGCGCCGAGGCCGTATCCGCGCTGCTGCCGGACGGGACGGTATTGATTGCCGGAGGCGTGGATCAGGGACCGCCCGACGCTACCTATCCCGCCGAGATCTACGATCCGCAAACGCGCGCGTTCCACCGCATCGCGTCAACCCAGTCTCCCCGACTCGGCTCCGCTGCGGTGACGCTCCCGGACGGCCGCGTGCTGATCGCAGGCGGATTGAGAACGCCTGCCGGCACCTCGGAAATCTACGATCCGACGACCCGCCAGTTCGGCAGCCTCGTGTCGATGTCGGGCGAACGATACCGTCCCGTCGGCGTGATGCTCGCGGACGGCCGTGTCCTCGTCGCGGGCGGCGAGCGCAACGCGAGCCGAATCGCGACAGCCGAGATTTGGATTCCGTCGACCGGATCGTGGGCGACGACGGGCTCGATGGCGAAACCGCGATACCAGTTCGCCGGCGTGCGCCTGCCCGACGGCACGGTTCTCATTGCGGGTGGCGAATCGGGCCTATCGACGCCGGAGATTTTCAATGCCGGCACCGGTGTTTGGAGCTCGATCGCATCGCTTCAGATGAGCGCCACCGCGGCCGTTTTGCTCCCGAACGGGAAAGTGCTTCTGCTGTACCTCGGAAATCTCATCCTCTACGATCCGTCGACGCGAACGACAACGCAATCGACGCAGCACCTCGAAACGTATACCGACGAAGCCGTCGTGCTTCTGCCGAACGGAAACGTGTTGATTGCGGGCGGCGTCGATTCGCAGACCTTCGAGGGATCGACGGAAGTCCTGGTCTATTCGCCCGACTCGGACACTCTGACGAACATAGGTTCGCTGTCGCTTGGGCGGTGGGACGCGACTGCGACGGTGCTTTCGGACGGAACGATTCTCGTCGCCGGCGGCGCGACGCGGGAGACGACCAATTCGACCGCTGCCGATCTCGTCGACCTCAACGCGCGCCGGCGTTCGCGTGCGGTGCGGCACTGAGAAACTCCCGGACGACGTCCTCCACCCGCCGCTTCCGCCCGTCGACCTCGTAGTTGAGCCGGCGCATCGTCGCGTCGTCGAGAATGCCCGCGAGCGAATCGAGCGCGGCGCGGCACTTCGGGTCGAGATCGTTTCGGTAAACGACGGCGGCATCGTAGTCGGGAAAGTAGTGCCGGTCATCGTCGAGGACTCGCAGGCCGAGCGACTCGATGAGTCCGTCGGTCGAGTTGCCGGCGATCAGATCGACCTGGCCCGCCGCGAGCGCTTTGTACGTCAGGCCGAGCTCCATCGTCTTCGGCGGCTTCGCGAATTGGAGTCCGTAATGTTGCAGCAGCCCTTTCCAGCCGTCGGGCCGTTCGGAGAATTCGTATCCGAAGCCGGGCTGAAATTTCGATTCGACGTTTTTCAGATCGGAAATCGTTCGCAGCCCGCTGTCGCGGCGCACGATCATCGCGAACGTGTCGTTGAAGCCGAGCTCCGGGCCCCAGTGCAATCCGCGCTTTGCATAGGCGTCGACGAGCGACGCGTGCGGCTGATGGAGGATCGCCATCAGCGCGGTGCCGGAGTATTCGACGTACGTATCGAGCGATCCCGAGCGGATCGCCGAATCGCAGACGAGCGTTCCGCCGAGGTTCAGACGGCGGTCGACGCGGCATCCGGCCGACTCGAGCTTCTGCGCCTCGAGCTCGCCGAGGATCACGGACTCCGTGAAGTTTTTGGAGCCGACGACGAGGGATTTCTCGCGGCCGCAGTGCGGTACGAGGAGCAGAAGGATGAAGGCAGAAGGATGAAAGATGAATCTGCAGAATCGCGATCGGAATGTATTCATCCTTCAGCCTTCATCCTTTGATCAGGTGGCGCTCCAGGAGCGTCAATACCACGTCCGCGCCCAGCGCCAGCATCGCCGCCGGAATCGCGCCGGCGAGCATGAGACGCGTGTCGACCATCGCCACGCCACGGAAGATGAACACGCCGAGTCCGCCGCCGCCGATCGCAGCGGCGATCGTCGCGACGCCGATGCCAACGACCGTCGCGATGCGGATGCCTGCGACGATCACCGGCATCGCCAGCGGCAGCTCGACTTCGCGCAGCAGCTGCTGATCGGTAAGTCCCATGGCCACGCCGGCATCGAGCACCACCGGATCGACGCCGCGGATGCCGGTCAGCGTGTTGCGCACGATCGGCAGCAATGAATAGAGGATGAGCGCGACGATCGCGGTCCGCATCCCGATCCCGCCGATGAACGGCACCGGAATCAGCAGGCCGAAGAGGGCGAGCGACGGGATTGTCTGAATCGCGTCGACGAGGCGCAGCATCACGCGGCCGGCGCGCGCGCGGCGCGCACACCAGATCCCGAGCGGCACGCCGATGAGGATGGCGATCCCGACCGACACGGCGACGATTACGATGTGCTGGCCGGTGGCGCGAAGGATGTCGGCGGTCATATGCGCGCGGCCTCAACGAAGTGCTGCACCAGCGGAAGCCGCTGCGCGGGAAATTGTGCGGCGGGGCAATCGACCACGACCCGGCCGCCGTCGAAGAGCACGATCCGCTGCGTCACGTGCAGCGCCTCCGCGACGTCGTGCGTGACGAAGATGATCGTCACTCCGCTGCGCAGCGCGACGAAGGCATCCTGCAGGTCGCGGCGCACGATCGGGTCGAGCGCGCCGAACGGCTCGTCGCAGAGAAGGATCGACGGATTGGCGATCATTGCGCGGGCGATGCCGACGCGCTGCTGCTCGCCGCCCGAGAGCGAGCGCGGATAGCGATCGCCGAATTTGCCGAGCGGCAGATCGAGCTTCGCCAGGATCTCCTCGGCCGCGGCGCGAATCTGCGAATCGGGCCAGCCGAGGAGTCGAGGGACCGTCGCGATGTTGCGGTAGACGGTGCGGTGCGGAAACAGGCCGGAGCCCTGAATGATGTATCCGGTGCGGCGCCGCAGCGCGATGAGGTCCGCCGACGAAAGCGGCGCGCCGTCGACGAACACCTCGCCGCTCGTCGGTTTCACCAGACCGTTGACGAGTCGCAGCGTCGTCGTTTTTCCCGCGCCGCTGCGGCCGATGAACGCCACCGCTTCGCCCGCGCCGATGTGGAGATCGATGTCGTGCAGAATTGGCTCGACCGATACACTGCGGAAGTCGACCGATGCGGCCACGCCCACGATTCTAAAGTTAGAATCGATTCCACACGTCCATGATCGGCCGCACCCTCTCGCATTATCGAATTCTCGAACCCCTCGGATCCGGCGGCATGGGCGTCGTGTACAAGGCCGAGGATGTGCGGCTCGGGCGGAAGGTGGCGATCAAGATGCTGCCGGACGAGCTCGCGCGCGACCACACGGCGCTCGAGCGCTTCGCCCGCGAGGCGCGGACGGCCTCGGCGCTGAATCATCCGAACATCTGCACGATCTACGAGGTCGACGAGGCCGAGGGCAAGCCGTTCCTCGTGATGGAGCTGCTCGAAGGGCAGACGCTTCGCGAGTGCGGCCGGATCGACAGCGAGTCATTGCTCGATCTGGCGATCGAATTCGCCGACGCGCTGGCAACGGCGCACGACGCGAAGGTCGTCCATCGCGATCTCAAGCCGGCGAATCTTTTCCTGACGAAGCTCGGACATCTGAAGATCCTCGACTTCGGCCTGGCGACGGTTGCTGCGAGCGAGGATTCGAAGACCGCGGTGCGCGGCCTGACCGAAGCCGGCACGACGGTCGGGACGGTCGCGTACATGTCGCCCGAGCAGGCGCGCGGCGAGGCGGTCGACGCGCGGACGGACCTCTTCTCGTTCGGCGCGGTGATGTACGAGCTCGTCACCGGCAAGCGCGCGTTTTCCGGCGTGAACAGCACTACGATCTTCGACGCGATCCTGCATCACGATCCGCCGCCGGTCGACGGGCCGCTCGCGCCGGTCATCTCCAAAGCGCTGCAGAAGAACCGGGAGATGCGTTACCAGTCGGCGGCCGAGATCCGCGCCGATCTGAAACGGCTGAAGCACGACTCGGGAACGGTCGCGGCGCGAAAGCCGGCGCCGCTCTGGATCGCGGTTGCCGCAGCTATAGTAATTGTTGGTATAGTGGCGGTCTGGCGCCTCCGGCCGCAGCCGCACGATTCCTCGCGGCAGACCACCGTCGCCGTGTTGCCGTTCTCGAACCTCGGCGGCACTCACGACCGCGACTACCTGCAGTTGGCGCTGCCCGACGAGCTGATCACGATCCTCAGTCACAGCCGCTCGCTGGCCGTCCGGCCGTTCGCGATGACGAAGCGGTACACCGGCGACATCGATCCGCAGCAGGTCGGGCGCGATCTGAAAGTCGATGACGTGATCACCGGCGACTTCCGCGACAACGGGGGCAGCATCGCCATCTCCGTCGAATCGATCGACGTCGAGAAAAATGATGTTCGCTGGCGGGACTCGCTCGACGTTCCGGGCGGCGGCCTGATCGTCATGCGCAACGCGCTCTCGGAGCGGCTTCGGTCCGGCCTTCTGCCCTCGCTGCATGTCGCGGCGGAACCCGAAACGGGACGGCCGCGCAACGACGAGGCGTACGCGCTCTTTCTGCACGCATCGGCGATGTCGCCGGACCCCGACCCGAACAAACAGGCGATCGCGATCCTGAAGCGCTCTGTCGCCCTCGATCCGACCTATGCGCCGGCCTGGAACGCGCTCGCGCGCCGCGAATACGACGATTCGGAATACTCCAACGGCGGCGTCACCGATGTGCATGACGCCGATGCGGCCGCACATCGCGCGCTCGAGCTCGATCCCGATCTCATTGACGCGGCGAAGATGCTGATCGTGATGCACACCGAAGCCAACGACCTGCCCGGCGCCTATCGCGAAGCGAAGCAGCTGCTGGAGCAGCGTCCCGAGAGCGGCGAATCTCATTTCGCGATGAGCTATGTGCTGCGCTACGCCGGCCTGCTGCAGGATGCAGCGCGCGAATGCGAGAACGCGCGTTCGATCGATCCGCACAACGCGATTTGGCGTTCCTGCGGGTTCACGTTCCTGAACCTCGGTGACCTGAATCGCGCACGCGAGTTCATCGCTCTCGCACCCGGGACCGCGTGGGCGGATGCGGTCAGCGCGAACGTTGATCTGCGCACGGGCGATCGCGAACGGGCCCTGCACAACATTGAGAAAGCGGGGCAAGCCGGCTTCGCGATGGGCAGCTGGCCGTCCCTCATGCGCGCCTTCATCCAGCATGAGCCGCGAAACGAAGCGGCGGCCGCTGTGGAAGCGGAGGCCGGGCGCATTCGCGATTCCGAATCCGTCTACCTCGAAGCAGTGTGGCTCGGAGCTGCCGGCGAGCCGGAGCGGGCGCTTCGCGTGATCAAGCTCGCCGTGGACCGCGGTTACTGTGCCGTCCCCGCGATGGACACCGACCCCTCATTCGCCGATGCGCGCAAGCTGCCTCAGTTTCAAGAGGTTCAAAAAGCGGGTGAAGCGTGTCACCAGCGATTCCTTGCCGCCACGAGGCCGTAGAATCAATTTTGCAAGAGAACTCATCCATGACCGATACGCTCACCGCTCCCTACGCCGCGGGCGAAGCGAAAGCGCCGGTGAAGCGCATTCCGGTGGCGGTGTTGGGCGCAACCGGCTCTGTCGGTCAGCGCTTCGTGCAGCTGCTCGAGCATCACCCGTGGTTCAAGCTGCACGAGGTCGTGGCGTCCGAGCGAAGCGCCGGCAGGCCGTACGCCGAAGCGGCCGAGTGGCGGCTCGACACGCTGCTGCCCGCCGACGCCGCCTCGCTCGCGGTCAAACCTCTCGGCGCCGAGCTGCAATCGCGGCTCGTCTTCTCCGGCCTCGATTCTTCCGTCGCCGGCGAAGCGGAAGAGGACTACGCGAACCGCGGCTGCGTCGTCGTCTCGAATTCGAAAAACCATCGGATGGATCCCGACGTCCCGCTGCTCATCCCCGAGCTCAACGCGGATCACATCGGCGTGATCGAGCGGCAGCAGAAGCGGCGCGGCGG
>DATIZY010000174.1:0-13127 GCA_035516895.1 Thermoanaerobaculia bacterium
TCGACACGCTGCGGACGAGGCGCGCGACTCTCATCGCCGGCATCTTTGCGACGAGGTCCGCCTCGGACACGATGCCGACGAGCTTGTCGTCGTCGTTGACGACGGGCAGCCGGCGCACCAGCTTCTCTTCCATCAGCTCCAGCGCGCGGTCGACCTTGTCCGTGTCGCGGATCGTCACGACGTTGTTCGTCATGACATCGCGAACCGTGACCGCGGACGGCGTCCTGCCGGCCGCAACCACGCGAAGCGTGATGTCGCGATCGGTGATGACGCCGAGAATCTTGGCGCCGTCGCAAACGGGGATTTCACCGCAGTCGTGCTCGAGCATCAGTTTCGCCACCGTGTCGAGCGTGTCCGCGGGATCGCAGCAAACGGGTTTCGTTGTCATCACATCTTTGATCAACATGGCAATCCTCCTATCGCGATTCGCCCACGATCGGTTCGGTTTTGTTCCACTCGACGTACGAACCGTCGTACAGCGCCGGATGGAAGCCGAGATACCGCAGCACGAAATAGTTCATCGACGCCTCGACGCCGGTCCGGCAGTAGAGCACGACGCGCTCGTCGGCAGACTTGATCAGCGCCGCGTAGGTGTCGGCAAGCTCTCCGGTGACACGGAGCGTTCGCACTCCGTGGTCGACGGTCGTGTTTGCGGTCCACGGCAGGCATTGCGCCGTCGGGATATGACCAGCGTGCTCGACTTCGGCCCCTTTCTGATGACCGAGGAAGTTGTTCGTGTTGCGTGCGTCGAGAAGAACGAACGGCTCGTTCGAGGCGAGCAGTCCTTTCAGCTCATCGCGAGTGATCAGGGCGTTCGGATTCACGATCGCTTTGAAATCGCCTTTCTTCGCGGCGACTTGCCTCGTCGAGAGCGGGCGTTTCTCCGCGGCCCATTTGACATTGCCGCCATCGAGCACCGCGGCATGATCGCCCCAGCCGAGGTAGTCGAGCGTGAAGAACGCGCGAGTGGCGTAGAGCGGATCGTTGCTCGTCAGAACGATCGTAGCGGACGGTTTGACGCCGGCGTCGCGGAACAGCGTTTCGAGCCGCGTGATCGACGGCAGCTCATCGGGAATGTTCGCGCGGCGCACCATCAGCTGACGGACGTTGAGCAACACCGCTCCGTCGATGTGACCCTGTTTGAATTCGTCGAGGGTGGCGACGTCGAGAACGATGACGTTCGGCTGCGCGATGTTGTTCGCGAGCCATTGCGTCGTCACGAGCATCTCCGGATGCGGCGTGGTCGCCAGTGACGCCGCGAACAGCAGCGAGAGCATGAGTGACATTGGGCACCTCCTTCGCCGGCGAGAGAGCCGCCGGCGAGTCGAGCGTCGCGCGGGAGGGCGGGGCCGCGCAAGGAGCGGTGAGCTTCGCAGATGTGACGCGCACACCACTTCGTGACGGCAGTTACGCCCGCGCCGTACCAAGAGTCACCGCAGGCTCCGGACGGCGAGCTTCCCATCAATGCAGAGGCGGAGCCGTCATGCGCGAAACCATCACGCGAAAACCCGATCTGCTCGACGAGATCTTCGTCATCGAGCAGCAGTCGGCGGCGCAGCTCGAAGCCGAGCGGTCGAAGGCCATCGCGTGGCTCGAGCAGACGGCGAAAGAGATCGATCGAACCTCGCAAACCGAAATGGAACAGCTGAGGAGTCGAGCACAGGAGAACGAGGCCGCCGCCAAAGCTGCCGCATCGAAGAAAGCCGCGGGGATCGTGGATTCAGCGAAGGCGCTCGCCGCCCGGATCGATGCCCTCAAAGACGAAACGCTCCAGCCGATCGTCCGCAAACACATCGCCTGCATCGTTCCGGAGATGTAGCGATGATCGCGAAAATGTCGAAGGTCGAGATCATCGGTCCGCGCGAACAGCTCGTTCCGGTGCTCGAAACGATCACCACCCTCGGCACACTGCAGGTCGATCCTGATATTCAGAAACGAATGCCGCTCGGCACGGAGTCGCGGCTGAAGGCGCTCCCGCTTGACGCCAAAACGCTCGGCGAGCGGTTGTTCTACGAGGACCTGCAGAACAAGACGGGCCGCCTGCTCTCGCTTCTGCCGAAGAGCGAAGCGCGAGAAACATCCGTCAGCGCGCCGCAGGCACTCAGCGCGGTGGCGGCCCTCGTCGACCAGCGCATCGCCGTCTGCGAAGAGAAGGCGCGCCGTCGCGACGCGCTGCGCAGCGAGCTCAATGAACTCGCGCGGACGATGGTGTTTCTCTCGACAGTCGAGTCGCTTGCTCCGAGAGGTGCCGAAACCGCGGGACTCGAGGCGATCGCGGTGCAGGTCAAAGATCAGGCGGCGCTCGATCATTTGACGCGAGTCGCCGGTCGCCTGCTACTCGGCGCGGAAGTGCGGACCGCGCGAAGCGAGGACGGCTCCTACATCGGGCTGCTCACGACCGAGAAGCAGCTCTCGGAGTCGCTCAAAGAGGCGCTCCGCGACAATCAGATTCCCGAGGTGGCCCTGCCTCCGTTCCTGCAGGGCTTGAGCCTGACGGAAAAGATCAAGGCCGTGCGCTCACGCGATCAGCAACAGAGCGCCGAGGTGGTCGCGATCGAACGCGAGCTGCAGCAGGACGCGGAGAACTGGCGTCCGCTCTATGAGCGCATTCACCAATGGCTCGGCGAGCAGCTCACGCTGCTGAAAATCACCGCCCAGGCCTACGCCACCGACAACTGCTTCGTGCTGTTCGGGTGGATGAAATCGGGCGACGTCGCCGGCTTGCAGGAGTCGCTGGCGAAACAGTACGGCGGCACGGTTATCGTCGAGGTCAGAGAGATCCTGGAGCACGACCTCGACACCGTGCCGGTCACGCTCAAGAACCCGCCGTATCTCAAACCGTTCGAGCTGCTGGTCAGACTCCTGCCGTTGCCACGCTACACGTCGATCGATCCGACGCCGTTCATCGGAATCTTCTTCCCCCTCTTTTTCGGCATGATCCTCGGCGACATCGGTTATGGACTGCTCCTGCTGCTCACCGCCGTCTTACTGATCGCATTCACCAAACCAAAGTTGGTACAGGACGCAGGAAAGATCCTCGCAGTTTCGTCCGTGTATGCCGTGATCTTCGGCATGCTGTACGGCGAATTCTTCGGCAGCTACCGCACCGAGATCCTCGGAATGAGGACCGGCTGGATCGACCGCCGCACGTCGTTGATGCCGATGCTCTATTTCGCGATCGCGGTCGGCAGCGTCCATGTCGCCCTTGGTTTGATTCTCGGAGTTTTGTCGGCCATCAAAGCGCGGCACAGGAAGGAAGCCGCATCGCGTGCTGCCTCTCTCCTGTTGATCGTCTGCATTGCCGGCATTCTCGCATCCTACTTCGCGCCGGTAGGACTGCTGATTCGGCGCCCGCTGATGATCGCGGTCCTGATCATCATCCCGATTCTGCTGGTCACCGGCGGTCTCCTCGCTCCCTTCGAGCTGCTGCGATCTCTCGGCAACATCATCTCGTACGCGCGCATCATGGCGGTGGGCCTCGCGTCGGTTCTGCTCGCGTATGTCGCAAACAGTCTCGCCGGCGCGGCGGGAAGCATCTGGGTCGGCGTCACCGTCGCCGTCCTCCTTCACGCGTTCAACCTGCTCCTCGGAGTGTTCGCGCCGACGATTCACGCTCTTCGTCTGCACTACGTCGAGTTTTTCGGAAAATTTCTCGAATCGGGCGGAAAACAGTACCGCCCTGTAACAAAAGCGCATTGAAGGAAGGCCTATGCAAGCAATCGCGAATCTGGACAAAGTGCTCCTCGCTTTCGCCGCCGCTCTGGCGCTCGGCATCGGAGCGTTAGCGACCGCGTGGGTTCAGTCGAGGATCGGCGCAGCCGGCGCGGGTGCTCTGGCCGAGAAACCGGAGCTGACGGCGACGGTCATCATCCTGCTCGCAATTCCGGAAACGATCGTCATCCTCGCGTTCGTCATCGCCGCGATGATCATGCTCTCGAAGTGAGGCGACTTCATGTCCGCTTCGACCTTGATCGACGAGCTTCGCCGGAAGAGCCACGAAGACCTGGAGTCGCTGTGGCAGAAGGCGCGAGCGGACGCGCAGGGGCGCCGGATGGCCGCGGCGCAGGCGCTCGAAGAGCAGAGAAAACAGTCCGCTCAGGAGCTGGCGGCGAAGGCGGCCGAGTTCGAACGCGCGGCGGCCCTCGAAGCCGAAGCGACGGCACGAGGCATACGCGCCGCCGCGAAAAGCGCACTCGCGGATCGCTTGCGCCGGTTGGCGATCGCAACGCTGCCCGATTTCAGGAACCCGGACCTCTTCCCTTCGCTCGAGGCCGAACTTCCCGATCGCACCTGGGAGCGGGTAATGGTCAATCCGGCTGACGAAGACGCGGCGAGGAAACTCTTTCATGAATCGAAGATCGCGAACGATCCCGCGATCATCGGCGGCTTCATCGTGGAAACCGAGGGCGGACGCGCGCGAATCAGCAATACGCTCGAGGCGCGTCTGGAAAACGCGTGGCCCGAAATCCTTCCCGGCTTGATGAAAGCGGTGCTCGAGGAGATCTCCCATTCGTAACTTTATCCGGCAGGAAGACTCGGGAGGATTTCCCACGGACTATGTGATCGCCCGGATCCGCGGACGAAGCACCATGCTGATCTCCGACTGGCAGCATCTGATTGCCGCGGGAAGCGTGACGGACAGCGACGAGCGCATCTGGGAAAGCTTTCTCGCCGAGCTGCAGTGGCTTCATGCGCAGATGAATCGCGAGCTTCGCGACACCTTCGCGCCGCTCTTCGCGCTGTTCGAGATGAAGACGATCGTTCTCTGCCTTCGCAATAAGGCGATCGGCCGGCCGGCCGAAATCGAACGTCTGCTTCATCGCAGTCTTCTCGCCGACGACATCAGAGAATCTCTGACCAGCGAACCGGACGTGCGGTCGGCAATCGTGCGAGCGTTCGGTGAGCTGGCCGGCGAATTCGATGAGGGCAATCTGCAGGCCTTCGAGAACGACCTGATGCGGCTCTACCTGCAGGAAGTCGTCCGGCAATCGCTGCATCCCGTGATGAGGGAGTTCTTCACCGAGTTCATCGACCTCCGAAACATCGTGCTGCTGTACAAGCACTTTCGCTGGAACCTCGCCAAGCCCGAGGCGCTGATCGACGGCGGCAGCATCGCGGTCGACGAGTTGCAATCGATCCAGACCAGCGCGGAGCTCGACGATCTGGTGAAACGCGTGACCCGGCTCGCTCCGATCTCAGTGGCGACGAGCGGCGCCTCGCTCGAGAGTGAGCTGTTAGGCGCGTTGACGACGCGCCTCCGCACGATTCGACACACGATGGACGACATCGGACTGATCGTCGTCTATGTCTGGAACATCTACGTGCAGGCGCGCAACCTCGCAATTCTGCATCACGCGCCGAGTCTCGACGCGGAGACGATCGAGCGGGAGCTGATCGCGTGAAGAAGATCGTCTTCGTCACACCGCCCGACGCGCAATACGGCTTCAATCTCGCCGGCATCGATCAGGTCGTGACCGAGCGCGACGGCGTGCCGAGAGCGTTCCTCGATGTCATTGGGGATCCGGAGGTCGGGATGGTCGCCATCGACGAGCGTCTGCTCGGGACGGCGGCCCAGCAACAGGCCGAGCAAACGAAGTGGCCGGGCATCATCGCCGTCCTTCCCGCTCCGGAGAAAGCGGCACCCGCCGAGGATTACGCGATGCAGGTGATCCGCCGCGCGGTCGGATATCAGGTGAGGTTGAATCTGTGAGCGGCCGCATTATCGGGATCTCCGGCCCCACCGTCAGCGTTGCGCTTAAAGGCCTCAAGCTCCACGAGCGCGTGATCGTCGGCGATGCACGGCTGATGGGCGAAGTGGTCCGCGTCGAGCACGACCGCGCGATCGTGCAGCTCTACGAAAACACTCGCGGCATCGGCGTGCGGGAGCCGGTCGAGCCGACTTCGGCGGAGCTCACCGCAACGCTCGGCCCGGGGCTGTTAGGCCAGATGTTTGACGGCCTGCAGCGTCCGCTGGAAGCGATGCGCCGGCAGTCCGGACCATTCATCGTGGCAGGCGAATTCACGACGGTCGAAGAGAAACCGCGCATGAAGTTTTCACCGCTGAAGAGCGTGGGCGATGCAATCCGCGCGGGAGAAGCGGTCGGATTTGTCGAGGAAGGCGCGTTCCGGCAGGACATCTTCGCCGATGCCGCAGGCATCGTGGAAGAGATCGCGCAGGGAGCGGTCGATTCCGAATCGGCCATTGCAGTTCTGAGGGGCAGCCGCAAGGTCCTGCTCCACCACCCCTGGCCCGTGCGCGTAGCGAGGCCCTGTCGGGGAAAACTGTTTCGATTCGAGCCGCTCGTCACCGGCCAGCGCTGCATCGACTTTCTCTTTCCGCTCGCGAAGGGAGGCACCGCGATTTTTCCCGGCGGCTTCGGCACGGGCAAGACGATCCTCGAACAATCGATCGCCAAATTCGCGAACGTCGACATCGTCGTCTACGTCGGCTGCGGCGAGCGCGGCAACGAGATGGCGGAGATGCTCGACGATTTCTCGGTGATGAAAGACCGTTGGACCGACCGGCCGCTGATGAGCCGCACGATCGTCGTCGTCAACACGTCGAACATGCCTGTCGCCGCGCGCGAGTCCTCGATCTACACCGCGGTGACGATGGCCGAGTACTACCGCGACATGGGCTATCACGTGCTGCTGCTGGCGGACAGCCTCTCGCGCTGGGCCGAAGCGCTGCGGGAGATCTCGTCCGCCCTCGAGGAGATGCCCGGCGACGAAGGCTATCCAACGACCCTCGCGTCTCGCATGGCCGAGTTCTTCGCGCGCGCCGGCCTCGTGGAGACGCTCGACGGCAAAACCGGCTCGCTGACGCTGATGCTGTCGGTGTCGCCGCCCGGCGGAGACTTCACCGAACCCGTCACGCAAGCCTGCATGAGAACGACCGGATCGTTCTTCATGCTCGACACCGCCCTCGCCCACCGGCGCCACTTCCCCGCCATTGACTGGTTCCAGAGCTTCTCGCTGTACGAGGAAGAAGTGGCGTCGCATTTCGACAAAGAGGTCGCGCCGGACTGGAGCACGCTTCGCCGGCAAACGCGCGCGATCCTGCAGCAGGAGGAAAAACTCCGCGAGGTCGCGGAGATCGTCGGGACCGAAAGCCTTCAGGAGTCGGACCGCCTCGTCATGAAGGTCGCCGAGGAGATCCGCACGAAGTTTCTCGCACAGAACGCGTACACCGATGACGCGTTCTCCACTCCGCAGCAGACACACCAGAAAATCAAAGCGATCCTGGATGCGTACGCGATCGAGAAGGAAGCGCTCGATCGAGGAAAAAAGTGATGCGCCTCAGCACGCAGAGCGTTTCGACGATTCGCAGCGCGCAGGGGCCGCTGATCTTCGCCGACAGGATCATCGACGCCCGCATGGGCGAAGTCGTGAAAATCGTCTTTCCCGACGGTCACACCGCCGAGGGCGAGATTCTCAAGATCGAAGGCGAAACGGTCCTCATTCAGATCTTCGGCGAGAGCAGCGGCATCGACGCGGAGACCTCCACGATCTTCTTCACGGACGCGATCAAGAAAGCGCCGCTGTCACTCGATGCGCTGAATCGCTCGTTCGGAGGATCATTTCAGCCGATCGACGGATTGCCGATGTTCGTGCCGGAGAAATGGGCGCCGATCGCCGGATTTCCTCTCAATCCGGTTGCGCGCGCGCGGCCCGAGCAGTTCATCGAGACCGGCTTCTCGACGATCGACGGACTGAACACGCTCGTTCGCGGGCAGAAGCTCCCGATCTTTTCGCTGGCGGGGCTTCCATCGAAGGAAATCGCCGCCGCGATCCTCGCTCACGCGCGCGGCGGCGGTGGCTTCATCGTCGTTTTCGTCGCCCTCGGCCTAACATTTCACGAATATGCGTTTTACCGGCAAAGCCTGGAGAGCATGCGCGGCGAATTCGTCGCGTTCATCAATCTCGCGCAGGATCCGGTCATCGAGCGACTGCTGGCTCCTCGCTTCGGCCTGACACTCGCCGAATACCTCGCCTTCGAGCATGGCCGCGATGTGCTGGTGGTCGTCACTGATCTGACGAACTATTGCGACGCTCTCCGCGAAGTGTCGACGGCACGCGAGGAGCTCCCCGGCCGTCGCGGCTATCCCGGTTACATGTACTCGGACCTGGCGTCGCTGTACGAGCGCGCCGCCCGCATCAAGGACATGCCCGGATCGATCACGCTGATTCCGATCGTGACGATGCCCGAAGACGACATCACCCATCCGATTCCCGATCTCACGGGCTACATCACCGAGGGGCAGATCGTGCTCAGCCGGGAGCTGCATCAGCGCGGCATCTTTCCGCCCGTCGACGTGCTTCCAAGTCTCTCGCGGCTCATGCAGCGCGGCATCGGAAAAGGGCGGACGCGCGAGGATCATCGCGACATCGCGAACGCGCTGTATGCGCAATACGCGAAGGGCTGCGACTTGCGGCGCCTCGAGGCGATCGTCGGCCGCGATGCCATGAGCGAAAGCGACCGCAAGATGCTCGACTTCGCCGCCGCATTCGAAACCGAGATCGTTCACCAGGGATCCGAGCGGCGCAGCATCACGGAGACGCTCGATCGCAGCCGCGCGCTCCTCTCGCGATTCGGATTGGCTCCATGATTCACCCGACGCGCACCAACCTGCTGCAGTTGAAAGAGCGCGCCGCGTCGATCGCGAACAGCGTGAGCATTCTCAAGGCGCGCCGCCGCGCTCTGATCCAGGAGTTCATCGCCTCGGTCTATCCCTTTCTCCGTTCGCGCGATTCCATTCGAGCGGATTACGCGCGTGCGCTGACCGAACTGGCGCTTGCAGAAGGCCAGGAGGGCACCGCGTCGATCGAGACGCTCGCTGCTTCGAGCGCGCGCGACGTCGGCGTCGATGTCGCCGAGAAGAACGTCATGGGCGTTCGCTATCGCGATCTAACGGTCTGGGGACCCTTGCAGCGATCGCCGGCCGAACGGAATTACGGTTACGCATTGACCTCGCCTCACCTCGAGGAATCGATTCACTTCTTTGAGAAAACTGCCGAGGGGACGCTCGAGATCGCCGCGTTCGAGAGCAAACTGCAGACCCTCGCGCGCGAGATTCAGCATGTGACGCGCAGGGTCCGCGTGCTGGAGGAGAGAATCCTCCCCAATCTCCGGGCACAGGTTCGAGCCATCGCCCGATATCTCGCTGAACGCGAACGAGAAGCGCACTTTCGCCTGAGACGTTTCAAGAATTTGCGGTCCCACACCGCGCCGTGACGCCGGTACATCCCGCCGCGTGCATGAGTCACGGCGCTTCCTTCTGCGGCGGCGTCAGATCGCATGGGGAGGAGTCCATGAAACACACGCAGCTTCTATTCAGAGATGCGGCACGCGCGAAGGTGCTCGCCGGCGCGACGATCCTCGCCGACGCCGTTCGCGTCACGCTCGGCCCGAAATCGAAGAGCGTGCTGATCGAAAAGAAATTCGGGGCGCCGCTCGTCTGCAACGACGGCGTAACGATCGTGAAGGAAATCCACCTCGAGGATGGCGACGAGAACCTCGGCGCGCAGATGCTGCGCGAGGCCGCCGTGCGCACGAGCGACGACGTCGGCGACGGCACGACCACGGCAACCATTCTGGCCCATGCGATCTATTCGGAAGGGCTGCGCAACATCGTCGCCGGCTCGAGTGCGATCGATTTGAAGCGCGGCATCGATCGCGGCGTCGCGACGGTCGTGAACGAGCTCCAATCGATCGCCAAGCCGGTCGCCAGCCCCGTTGAGAAGGAACATGTCGCGACCGTTTCGGCGCACAACGATCGCGCGATCGGTAAGCTCGTCGCCGACGCCGTCGAGCGCGTCGGACACGAGGGCGTGGTCTCGGTCGAAGAAGCGAAAGGCACCGACACGACCGTCGATGTCGTCGAGGGACTGCAGTTCGATCGCGGATTTCTGTCCGCCTACTTCGTCACGAATCCCGAAAAGATGCAGGTCGTCCTCGAGCAGCCGATGATCCTCATTCACGACCGTCGCATTTCGCAGCTCAACGATCTCCTGCCGCTTCTGCAGGAGATCGCGAAGCGCAATGCGTCGATGCTCGTCATTGCCGAGGATGTCGACGGAGAAGCGCTGGCGACGCTCGTCGTCAACAAGCTGCGCGGGGCGCTCCTCGCCGCTGCAGTCAAAGCGCCCGGCTTCGGCGATCGCCGCAGGGACATGCTGCAGGACATCGCCATCCTCACCGGCGGCCATGTTGTTTCCGAGGAGCTCGGGATGAAGCTGTCCGGCGCGAAGGTCGAGGACCTCGGCCGCGCGGCGCGCGTGGTGATCGACAAGGACAACACGACGATCGTCGGCGGAGGCGGCGAGAAAGCGGCGATCGAAGGCCGCTGCAAAGAGATCCGTCAGCAGATCGAGAAGACGACGTCCGACTACGACAGGGAGAAGCTCGAGGAGCGGCTTGCCAAGCTCGCGGGCGGGGTCGCGGTGATCCGCGTCGGTGCGCATTCGGAGGCGGAGCTGAAGGCGGCGCGCGACGCGTTCGAGAACGCGATCAACTCCACGAAAGCGGCGGTCGCGGAGGGCATCGTCGCCGGCGGCGGAGTGGCGCTGCTGCGGACAATCCCCGCTCTGAAGAAGGTTGAAGACGACGCGCAAGGCGACGAGAAGATCGGCCTGCGCGTGCTGCGCCTCGCCCTCGAGGCACCGACGCGCCAGATCGCCGAGAACAGCGGCGCCGACAGCGGCGTGGTCGTCGATAAGATCCATAATGCAAATGCAACCGCCGGATTCGACGCCGCGACCGGTGAGTTCGTAGACATGTTTGAGCGTGGCGTCATCGATCCGGTGAAGGTCGTGCGAGTGGCGCTCGAAAACGCCGCGTCCGTTGCCGGAGTCTTGCTTCTGAGCGAAGCGACCTTGACGGAAGTTGGCGAAGAGGATGCAGAACCGGCGATGGCCGAGTGACATGTCGTCATCCATTGTCGAAACGGACCACCTCCGCCGCGAGTTCGGCGATGTCGTCGCCGTCGACGGCCTGACGGTCGGCATCGGCAGCGGCTCGATCTTCGGCCTCCTCGGTCCCAACGGCGCGGGGAAGAGCAGTGTAGTCAAGATGTTGACTACTTTGTTGCCGCCGACGTCCGGCACGGCGCACGTGGCCGGCTTCGACATCCGGCACGACGCGGCAAACGTGCGGCGGCACATCGGCTACGTTCCGCAGCTTCTCTCCGCCGACGGCGCGCTCACGGCGCGCGAGAACCTGCAGCTCGCGGCGCGCCTCTACGGCATTCCGCACCGCACGCGCCGCAACCGGATCGACGAGATGCTCGCGTTCATGGGTCTCACCGACGTCGGCGACCGCCTGGTGCGCACGTATTCGGGCGGCATGATCCGCCGCGTCGAGCTCGCGCAGGCGATGCTGCATCAGCCCGATGTGCTGTTCCTGGACGAGCCGACGATCGGACTCGATCCGATCGCGCGGCACGCCGTGTGGGACCGCCTGACAGCGCTGCGGAAACAGAGCGGCACCACGATTCTTCTCACCACGCACGACATGGAAGAGGCGGATGTCCTCTGCGACACCATCGCCATTCTTCATCAGGGGGTTGTCGTGGCGAACGGCTCGCCGGCCGAGCTCAAGGCGAGCGTTTCGCCGGAAGCTTCGCTGGACGACGTGTTCGCCCACTACGGCGGCGGCACCATCACCGAAGGAGGCAACTACCACGATGTCCGTCAGACTCGCAGAGCCGTTCGTCGTCTGGGCTGATCGCTCCCCTGTCGCCGCCTTCGTCGAGCAGACGATCGCCGCGATCGACATCGAGACTCGCAAGCTGCGGCGCGATCCCTCGGAGCTTTTCAGCCGCGCGGTGCAGCCGGTGCTGTGGCTGCTCGTGTTCGGTCAGGTCTTCAGCCGCGTTCGCGGCATCGCCACCGGCGCCGTCAGCTACATCGAATTCATGTCGCCCGGCGTGCTCGCGCAAAGCATTCTCTTCGGCGCGATCTTCTACGGCATCGCCGTCATCTGGGAGCGCGACCTCGGCGTCGTGCACAAAATGCTCGTCAGCCCGGCCTCGCGGACCGCGCTCGTCCTCGGCAAAGCGCTGGCCGCCGGCACACGCGGCATCGCGCAGGCGATCATCATTTACATCCTCGCGGCGCTGATGGGCGTCCGGCTTCGCGTGACGGTCCCGGCAATCATCGGCGTTCTGCTGATCGTCATCCTCGGCTCGGCGACCTTCTCCACGTTTTCGCTCGTCATCGCGTGCATCGTGAAAACGCGGGAGCGCTTCATGGGCATCGGCCAGGTGCTGACGATGCCGCTCTTTTTCGCCAGCAACGCAATCTATCCGCTGTCGCTGATGCCGCGATGGCTGCACATCACGGCGCTCTTCAATCCGCTGAGCTACGTCGTCGACGCGCTGCGCATGCTGATGCTGCAGCACGGCACGAGCGTCTTCGGCCTCGGACGAGACGTCGGCGTGGTCATGGCGGCGTTCATCGTGCTCCTGGCGATCGCCCAGTGGCGATATCCGACACTGGCGCAGTAGCGCGGCCGGTCACACCTCGAGGTAACGGGCGAACCACTTTGCCGCGAGCTGCGCCACCTGCTCGAGCGCGCCCTTTTCTTCGAACAGATGCGTGGCGCCGGCGATGACTTCGATCTTCTTCACGCCCGCGAGCTGTGGCAGCGCGTTTTCATTCAGCTGCAGCACGAGCGTGTCGCGCTCACCGGCGATGAACAGCGACGCCGCGCGCACGCGGCCGAGGTTGTCCGCGAGGTCGACGCGCCCTCCGCGCGAAACGACCGCGCGCACGAGCTCGGGACGTGCCGCCGCGGCATCGAGGGCTGCCGCGGCGCCCGTGCTCGCGCCGAACAATCCGATCGGGAGCCTGGAAAGCTTCTCCGAGGTTTCCGCCCAATCGATGATGTGGATCATGCGTGTGGTCAGCAGCGGACTGTTGAAACGGAACTCGGCCGTCCGTTCGTCGACGAGCTCTTCCTTCGCGGTGAGTAGATCCGCGAGTACCGTCGCGATCCCGGCGGAATTCAACGCCGACGCGACGAACTGATTGCGCGGGCTGTGCCGGCTGCTGCCGCTGCCGTGCGCGAACAACACCACGCCGATCGCGTTCTCGGGAATGATCACGTCGGCGGCAAGCAGAACGTT
>DATIZY010000175.1:0-4208 GCA_035516895.1 Thermoanaerobaculia bacterium
AGAAACCTGACGCGATCAGTACGTCACGTCGTATTCGTACGTGAACGTCAGCCGCTGTCCCTTTTGCACGATGGGATAAAACTTTGCCTGGCGCAGAGCGGCGAGGTTCGCGTCGATCAGCTTCTTCGAATGCGTCGAGTCGGCGAGCTTCCAGGCCTCGACGACGTCGCCGTCGGTGTTCACCCGCGCCACCATCGCGATCATTCCATGTGCGCTGGGCTGCGGAACGGTGACCGGCGCCGTGAGAAATCGCGGCGTCGGATTGTCGAGAATCGCCTTCACATCGGCCGCTCCGATGAGGTCGGCGGCCTTCGACCATCCGCTGCCGTCGACGGTGCGCACCTCGACCCAGTCGCCGCGGCGGGAGAGGATCGAGACGGTTTCGGTGTAGCCGTACTCCGTGATCACCGGCGCGACGTCGGCGGGCTCGGCGAACACTTTCATCGACGGCACGCCGACGTACTTTGTGTCGATGGCGGTGCGGACGGCGTCGGCGGGCGGTGCGGCGGGCGGGCGGCTGGTGCAAGCGAGCGCGACGAGAGTGAGTGCGATGGCGATCTTGCGCATGATCTGTCTCTCCGGTTGCACAGTAGGCCGCGTGCGCACCAGCGGCTGTCGCGAATGTCACCGCTCGCTGTGATCGGCGGCGGGAACGAGCATCGCCAGCGCGGCGCCGGCGATCGCCACTCCGCCGGCAATCCAGAACGAGATCGCGTATCCGCTTTGACCGTGCCGCGCCTCGAGAATCCCGGCGGCGAGCTCCGATCCGATGCCGCCGCCAATCAGCCGCATCACGCTGTTGAATGTCGTCGCCACGCCAGTCATCGACGCTTCGACCGATTCGGTGATGAACGTTCCTGCCGCCCCGATCGATGCCGCGAAGCCGCTGCCGGCGACGAACATCCACGTGATGAGCAGCGCTCGCGCGCCGTCCGCGAGCGCGAACAGCACGCTGGCGATGCCGATGAGCGCCAGTCCGGCGACGAACGGCCATTTGACGCTCCATCGACGCCCGTTCCAGCCTCTGATCGGGCCGAAGATGATGATGCCGATCGCGAAGGGCACGAGGTAGTCGCCGGTGGCTTCGTCATTCACGTTGAACGGCGTTGCCTGAATCAGCCGCGGCACGACGATCAGCAGCGTTGAACGCCGACCATCCGGCGAGCAGCGAACCGAGGTTCGGAAGCAGAACGACGGGTTTCCTGATCACGCGCAGATCGATCAGCGGCTCGGCGGCCCGCAGCTCACGAAGGATCCAGAGCGCGGCGAAGACGATCGCCGCGATCAGCACCCCGAGCTCGGGCCACGAAGTCCAGCCGGCGCTCGGCGCGAGATCAATCCGATGACGATCGCCGACGGTGCGCAGCCGAGAAGGACTGCGCCGAGCACGTCGGTGCGCGTGCCGTGTCGGTCGGTCGAAGGTGGGACGCCGAAGCGGACCAGAAAAGCTGCGACGAGCGAGAAGATCGCGCCTTCCCAAAAGAGCGAATGCCATCCGAACGAGGCGATGAGCAGTCCGCTGAGTGAGAACGCGCTCGCCATGCCGACGCCGAATCCGCCGACGATCACGCCGATGACGGTTCCGAGCTTCTCCTCGCCGGCCGCGTCGCGCATGATCGCGAACGCGAGGCCGAAGATCGCGCCGCCGGCGCCCTGCGCGCCGCGCGAAAGGACGAGTGGCCAGAATCTCGGCGACAGTGCGGCGCCGATCGCCGCGACGAAGTAGATTCCGAGTGTGATGATCATCAGGCGCGGCTTGCCGAAGCGATCGCCGAGTTTTCCGATGAGCGGCGCGGCGATGCTGGCGACGATCCGAAACGCGCTTTGCAGAAGCGTCGCTGAGCTCTTCGATCCGTGAAGCGCCTTCTCGATGTGCGGGATCGCCGGAACGATCGCCGTCTCTTCGAACGAGAACGCGACCGCCGTGATCGCCAGGACGGTCAGCGACCTGCCATACGCCATCGCGCCGCGCTGCAGCAGCTTCCACGCCACGCCGGCGGGGCGGGATCCCGTCGATCCGGTCAGTATTCGACGCGGTAGTAGTACTTGAACGGCTTCCGCTCGCCGCGAATCGTGATCGGATAGAACGTCGCGTGCTGCAGCGCCGCGGCGTTCTGCGCGGCGAGCGATTCCGAGCCGGTCGTGTTTGTGATGATCGTCGTGCTGGTCACCTGGCCGTCGGTGTTGACGTCCGCTTCGATGTAGAGCGTTCCGTGCGTTCCCGGCGCGGAGACCGGTGCGGGCGGATGTTCGAACTGTGGATTCGGGTTGTCCTTGCTCTCGGCCGATTGCTCGGCGTTTCCGAGCTCGCTCTCGTGAACCCAACCGTTTCCCAGCGCCGTCTGCACCTCGGTCCAGTCGCCTTTGTGCGACATCACCGGCACGCTCTCGCTGTGCTCGAACGTCGTGATGACCGGCGACTTGTCGTCGGGCGTTTTGTGCACCTGCATCTGACGCCCGGCGACGTATTCGGTCGCGATCGGGTCACGGGTGTCGGTCGTGTCGGCAGGTTCCTGCGAACAGCCGGCGAGGATCAGCAGAGCGATGAGGCAGCCTCTCATCCGAATACATCCCTTCGTACGAAGATCACGAATGCGACAATCGTCGCCGCCACTGCCCAGATGCCGAGGAGCGCGATGCAGAAGGTCATGGACATGTTCTCGTACGGCGGAGGCGCGCCGCTGTAGTAGTCGGCGAGCGGAAGCGCGCTGACGAAGAGATACTTGCCCGTGGTCCAGTCGGGGCTGATGCGCGTCAGGATCGTTCCGCCGATGAGAGCAGCGAGCATCGTGCCGATCGCCGCGGCGCTCGAGCGGAACAGCACCGACAGCATCAGGGCAATCGATGCGACCGCGATCAGCGCGTACCACTCGAGCCCGTACGCGATGAGCGCGTCGCGCCACAGCGGAAGCTGGCGGACGTCTTCGAGATGGAACGCGCCGTGCGCGATCTGGAAGCCGGTGAAGGTCGGCGCCGTCCATCCGCCGCGCGGCAGAACCGGCGCCGAAATCACGTAGGCGATGATTGCGCCGCAGAACAGCGTGAGCGTGGCGAAGATCCAGAGCGTCACGAGCTTCGAGGCGAGGACTTTCCATCGCCGCACCGGCCGCGTCAGCAGCAGCTTGTCCGTTCCTTCGGCGCTCTCGGCCGAGACGATGTCGCTGCCCAACACGGCAACGAGCAGCGGAAGCAGCAAAAAGCCGGCGGCGTTCGCGAACTGCCGGACGAAGATCGGCGCGGTGGCCTCTTCCGGATCGATGTCGTGGTCGAGATAGAACTGCAGCCGGTTCATCTCCGCGCGCATCGATCGCATCCACACGTCGCTCAGCCGTCCGGCGCGCAGCCGGTTTTGCATCGCGGCGATGCGCTGCTGCACGTCCGCGCGCCAGTTGCGATGCTCGTGAAAACGCATCTGCCGGTATTGCGCGTACGAGATCACCGCCAGAATCCCGAAGAGGATTCCGATCACCACCGCGAATCGCTTGCGGCGGAGGATCTTGAGCGTTTCGTTCTGAACCAGATTTCCAAACATCGTCGTCTGCCGCCCGCCGCTCGTCGTTGACCGAGCTTACGCGGCCAACGTCTGACGGCCAACGGTCAACTAATCCACGGTTTCTCCACCCGTTGCCTGCAGGAACATCTCCTCGAGCGTCTCGACGTGCCGCTGCGCGTGAAACAGCGGAACGTTGTTCTCCGCGAACACCGCGACGAGCGCGGGCGCCTCGCTTTCGTCCATCGAGATCCACAGCCGGTCGGTATCGACGCGAAAGGCGAGACCGCGCGAGCGGACGATCTCCGTCGCGCGGGCGACGTCGCCGACGCGAAACTCCATCTCGCGGCGGCTCGAGATCAGCTCGCGCACCGATCCCTCCCGCAGCAGCTGCCCCTTGTGAATGATCGCGACGCGGTCGCACATCAGCTCGATCTCCGCGAGCTGATGGCTCGACACGAAGATCGCCATCTGCCGCTCGCGCGCGAGGGCCCGCAGCAGCTCGCGGATCTCGCGGATGCCCGCCGGGTCGAGCCCGTTCGCCGGCTCGTCGAGGATCAGCAGGCGAGGGCTGCCCAACATCGCCTGGGCGATGCCGAGTCGCTGGCGCATGCCGAGCGAGTAGGTGCCGGCGCGCTGGTCGAGGCGGTGCGCGAGCGCGACCAGCTCCGCCACGCGCTCGATCTCGCTCGACGGCGTGCCGAGCATCCGCGCGAAG
>DATIZY010000176.1:0-3960 GCA_035516895.1 Thermoanaerobaculia bacterium
GGTCGTCGTGCCGAGGATCGTGTAGTCGGCCAGAGCGCGTGTTAGGCGGTCGATCGCCGCGTCGCGTGATTCACCATACGCGATCAATTTCGCCAGCATCGGATCGAACTTCACGCTGATCTCGCTCCCCTGCGTCACGCCGGCATCGACGCGCACACCGGGACCGGACGGCTCGTCGTAGAGCGCGATGGTCCCGCTCTGCGGCAGAAAGCCGTTGTCCGGATCCTCGGCATAGACGCGGACTTCGATCGCGTGGCCGCGCTGCTCGAGGTCATTCTGTTTCCACGGAACCGCGCCGCCCGATCCGACGACAAGCTGGGCGCGGACGAGGTCCACGCCTAACACCTGCTCGGTCACGGGATGCTCGACCTGCAGGCGCGTGTTCATCTCGAGGAAATAGAAATCGCCGCCGGGCGTGAGGATGAACTCGACCGTTCCCGCGTTGCGATAGCCGACGCCTTCCGCCGCCGCGATCGCCGCCTTCGCCATCTTCCGGCGCAGCGCGTCGGAGTATCGCGGCGCCGGCGACTCCTCGACGATCTTCTGATAGCGGCGCTGAATCGAGCAGTCGCGCTCGAAAAGATGAATGACTTTGCCGTCGTTGCCGCCGAACACCTGGAACTCGACGTGCCGCGGCTCTTCGATGTAGCGCTCGAGGAGCAATCGATCGTTGCCGAACGCTTTCGCCGCTTCGCGCCGCGCCGACTCGATCTGCGATTGCAGCTCTTTGCGCTCCCGGACGATTTTCATGCCCTTGCCGCCGCCGCCCGCGGAGGCTTTCACCAGCACCGGAAATCCAATGCGCTCCGCTTCGCGCACGAGCGTCGCGTCGGATTGATCTTCGCCGTCGTAGCCCGGCACGGTCGGCACGCCGAGCTTTTGCATCAGATGCCGCGATTCGGATTTCGATCCCATCGCGGCGATCGACGACGCTTTCGGTCCGACGAACGTGATGCCTCTTTCTTCGCACGCCGCGGCCAGCTCCGCGCGCTCGGACAAAAATCCGTAGCCGGGATGGAGCGCGTCCGCGCCGCACGATCGCGCGGCGTCGATGATCGCGTTGACGTCGAGGTACGACGGAATCGCCACGCCGTCGTCGAAAAAAGGGCGCGTGAACCGCGTGTCGTCATCGGGAACGAACGCGAGCACCGATTCGACGCCTGCTTCGCGGCACGCACGCGCGATGCGCACCGCGATCTCCGCGCGGTTGGGGACGATAAGCCTCTTGATCATGCTCGATCCAACCCCGGATTCGGCACGGCGCAGCCGTGCCCTACACGTTCGCGCACGCAGCGGTGCCGGCCGCCGATCAATTTTTTGCCCACGGCGCCTTTTCCTTTTTCAAAAACGCGTTCATGCCCGCCTGCCCCTCTTCGGAAACACGGCGCGTGGCGATCGCTTCGATCGTGTACGGGATCGCATCGATCACGTCGTGCGTTGCAACGTGTTCGATGAGCTTCTTGCACGCGCGCACGGCTTCGGGGCCGGAGGTGCGGATCTGCTCCACCGTCTCGCTGACGGCCGCGTCGAGCGCCGCGGTGTCCTCGGCGACGCGATGCACGAGGCCGATTCGCATCGCGCGTTCGGCATCGAAGCGCTCGCCGGTGAGGAACAAAGCCCGCGCATGCGATGGTCCGATCTTGGAGATCACGTACGGAGAGATCACCGCCGGCAGAATTCCGAGCTTCACCTCGGCAAGGCCGAATTTCGCGTCGCGAGTGCAGACAACGATGTCGCAGACGGCGACGAGTCCGACTCCCCCGCCGATCGCCGCGCCCTGAACGCGGCCGATCACCGGCAGCGGGCACTCATTGATCGTCGCGTACATCTGCGCGAGATTCGCCGAGTCCTTCACGTTCTGCTCGCGCGTGTAGCGAATCATCTGCGACATCCAGTTGAGGTCCGCGCCGGCGCAGAAGTTCGATCCGCTTCCGCGCAGCACCACCGCGCGCGCGTCGCGCTGGCCGGCGCCGCGAAAGAGGTCGATCGCCTCCGTAATCAGCTCCTCATTGAACGCGTTGTGCACCTCGGGACGATTGAGCGTGACCAGCAGAACGCCGCCGCTCTCCTCGACGAGGAGGTTCTTGTACGCCATCGAACGGAGATTCTAAGCCGTGAGGGCGCCGCGGGTGTGCTCGATCGCGGATGCGGCAGTTCGCGTGATCAAATCCGTCAGCTCGCGATCGGCGGGACTCGGATCGCGAACGACGCGATAGTAGTTGGCGAACGTGCCGAGGACCTTGCCGTCACGACCATGGATGGGGGTGGACCAGCAGGCGCGCAGGCCGTGCTGCAGCGCGAGGTCCTTGAAATTTGCCCAGAGCGGATTCGTGGCGATGTCGTAAACGACGACGTCGTGATCGTAAAACGCCGCCGTACCGCACGAGCCGACCTCGGGACCGATCTCGATGCCGTCGATTGCAGCGTTGTACGCCGGCGGCAGCGACGGCGCGGCCCCGTGCCGCAGATGGCGGCCGTCCTCGTCGAGAAGGAGAATCGAAGCGAGCATGCCGGACGAGGTCAGCTCCTCGACCATGCGCACGAGCTCATCGAGCGTTTCGTGCAGCGATGCGCCGGACGCGAGAAGGTTGCGGATGTGCTCCTGTGCGCGCGTGACGGCGGTGCGTTTGTCGTCGGGCAATCGTGTCGGCATCGAAGAAGCGTAACTGCAGAATCAATGCCGCGCCGCGGAGATGGGGGTCAGTGCCGCACGCCGCGCGTGCGCGGCGCCGGCGCGAACGGATATGTCGCGACGATCGTGTAGGTCGCGCTCGTGCCGAGCGAGCCGGCCGGCGAGACCTGAATCGCAACGGCGCCCGAGGGCGTCTGCAGAGTTCCGCTCGAATTCGCGGCGATCGTGGTCGTCGTGCCCGTCTGCACCACAGTCATCTTCACCGCCGTGTCCGAAGTGGCAAGGGTTACGCTGCCCGCTCCGCTCGCGGTGAAGAGGAAGGTGTTCACGTCGCTTGCACTGCAGAAGTGGCCGAGCGAGGCGATCGCGCTCGCGAGCTGCGTGGGCGTCGTCGGCGGCACGCATGGAGGCGGCGCGCTGCCGAACGGCGCGTTCGAGACCAGCGTGTACCGCTGCGTTGCACCGACCGCGACGATGTTGCCCGTGACGATCGCCTGATACGCGCCCGGCGCGGCGTTCGGAATCTCGAGCTCCTCGATGTTGTCCGTGTGATTCGGCCCACGGGTCGCGTTCGCACTCGGATTGTTGGGATCGAGGATGTACGGGAAGACCGTGTTGCCATTCGGATCGACGACCGTCAGATCGAGATCGTTGACCAGCGTCTTCTCTGCGGTTTCATCGGGGCCGGGAAGAATCTCCGGGTCGGTCCACGCAAGCACGAGCCGCACGTTCTCTGTCGATGGAACCGTGAACGGCACGCTGATCTGCTGCCCCTGTGCGATGTCAGTGGTGCGGATGCGCGAGCCGGTGCCGCCGTCGGCGGTGATGAGATCGACGGACTTCTGAGCGTCGGCGAGGCCGAATCCGTAGATGTAATCGGGACCGGGATTGCCGAGATCGTCCGCGCCGGCGATGAACAGCGTCTTGATCTCCTGCGGCGAGGGGCTCTGGCCGTTGAACGTCTTTCGCCACTGCTCGACGAACAGCGCCGACGTGCCGGTGATGACGGGACTCGACATCGACGTCCCCTGCATCGTTGCATAGGTGTTGTTCGGCGTGGTCGAGAATTGATTCGTGCCCTGCGCGACGATCTCCGGCTTCACGCGGCCATCGCGCGTCGGACCACGCGAGCTGAAGCCGGCGATGATGTCGCTCGGATTCACCGCGCCGACGGACATCACGTCTTTGACCGAGGCGATGAGGCCGATCGTCGTGTACGGGCCGTAGGTCGGATGCTTCGTGGTCTCGCAATGCTGCTCGCCGGTGATGGTGCTGCGCCCCGCGGTGCACGTGCCGGTCGGACAATCGGTTCCCGATCCGTTTGCCGA
>DATIZY010000177.1:0-6258 GCA_035516895.1 Thermoanaerobaculia bacterium
CTCGAGCTGCTCGAAGGCCCGTGGGACCTCGTCGAGTGCGAGACGACAGACGATCGCGGTCACGCTCTCTGCTCGATCCGCAGCGGCTGCCCGTCGCGGCGATTCATGTTCGGCATCAACCGTGCGATCAAGGGCGCGTTCGAGCAGATCACGCTCGGCGATCTGACGCGCGGCGCGTTTCCGCTCCCGGAAATCGACAAATCCAAGCTGATGAGGGTCTCGTGATGGTTCGCCGAACCGCGAAGCGCGAACCGGAGAAGCAATGAGCTCGACAATCGAACAACTCGCAAACCAGGAGTACAAATACGGCTTCGTTACCGACATCGAAGCCGATGTCGCGCCGCCGGGACTCGACGAAGACATCGTCCGTCTGATCTCGTCGAAGAAAAACGAACCGGAGTGGCTGCTCGAGTGGCGCCTCAAAGCGCTGCGGCACTGGCTCACGATGAAGGAGCCGGCGTGGGCGAACGTCCACTATCCGGCAATCGACTACCAGGCGATCCGCTACTACTCCGCACCGAAGCAGAAGAAGAAGCTCAACTCGCTCGACGAGGTCGATCCCGAGCTGCGCAATACCTTCGACAAACTCGGCATCTCGCTCGAGGAGCAGAAGCGCCTCAGCGGCGTCGCAGTCGATGCTGTGTTCGACAGCGTGTCGGTGGCGACGACGTTCCAGGCGGAGCTCGCGAAGCTCGGCATCATCTTCTGCTCGTTCTCCGAGGCGGTGAAGAACCATCCCGACCTCGTCCGCAAGTACCTCGGCAGCGTCGTTCCATACACCGACAACTTCTTCGCCACGCTCAACTCGGCGGTGTTCAGCGACGGATCGTTCTGCTACATCCCGAAAGGTGTGCGCTGCCCGATGGAGCTGTCGACGTACTTCCGCATCAACACCGCGGGAACGGGACAGTTCGAGCGGACGCTGATTGTCGCCGACGAAGGCGCGTACGTCAGCTACCTCGAAGGCTGCACCGCGCCGATGCGCGACGAGAATCAGCTGCACGCGGCGGTCGTCGAGCTCGTCGCGCTCGACAATGCGCAGATCAAGTATTCGACGGTGCAGAACTGGTATCCCGGCGACAAAGAGGGCAAAGGCGGCATCTACAACTTCGTGACGAAGCGCGGCAAAGCGTTCAAGAACGCGAAGCTTTCGTGGACGCAGGTCGAGACGGGATCGGCGATTACCTGGAAGTATCCGAGCTGCATCCTGCAGGGCGACAACTCGGTCGGCGAGTTCTACTCGGTCGCGGTGACCGCGAATTATCAGCAGGCCGACACCGGCACCAAGATGATCCACATCGGAAAGAACACGCGCTCGACGATCGTCTCGAAGGGCATCTCGGCCGGACACGGACAGAACTCGTATCGCGGCCAGGTCAAGATCATGAAATCGGCCGAGAACGCGCGGAACTATTCGCAATGCGATTCGCTGCTGATGGGCGACAAGTGCGGCGCGCACACGTTCCCGTATATCGAAGTGCGCAATTCGACCGCGGTGATGGAGCACGAAGCGTCGACGTCGAAGATCGGCGAGGACCAGCTCTTCTACTGCCAGCAGCGCGGGATCACGCCGGAAGATGCGGTGTCGATGATCGTCAGCGGCTTCTGCCGCGAAGTGTTCCGCGAGCTGCCGATGGAGTTCGCGGTCGAGGCGCAGAAATTACTCGGAGTTTCGTTGGAAGGGAGCGTTGGCTAGTCACTGTCCTGAGCGCAGGCACTGGTCCTGAGCGAAGCGAAGGACCCGCCGCTTGATTGATGGGCGGGGGGATCCTTCGTCGCTTCGCTCCTCAGGACCTGAGAACCGAGAACAAAGAAGCATGTTAGACATCAAGAATCTGCACGCCGGCATCGACGGCAAAGAAATTCTTCACGGGCTGAACTTGCACGTGGGCACCGGCGAGGTGCACGCGATCATGGGGCCGAACGGCTCGGGCAAATCGACGCTCGCGAACGTACTCGCCGGCCGGCCGCGATATGAAGTCACCGCGGGCACCGTGAGCTTCGAAGGTCAGAACCTTCTGGAGATGAAGCCGGAGGATCGCGCGCGCGCCGGCGTGTTCCTGGCGATGCAGTATCCGGTCGAGATCCCGGGCGTCAACAACATCTACTTCCTCAAAGCCGCACTGAATGCGATCCGCAAGAACCGCGGCGAGGAGGAGCTCGACGCGATGGAGTTCCTGCAGCTCGCGCGCGAGAAGATGAAGCTCGTCGATCTCGACGAGTCCTTCATGAACCGCGGCGTGAACGAAGGCTTCTCCGGCGGCGAGAAGAAGCGCAACGAGATCTTTCAGATGGCGGTGCTCGATCCGAAGCTCGCGATCCTCGACGAGACCGACTCCGGGCTCGACATCGACGCCTTGCGCATCGTCGCGAACGGCGTGAACACGCTGCGCAGCGAGAAACACTCGGTGCTGGTGATCACGCATTACCAGCGTCTGCTGAAGTACCTCGTGCCCGATTCCGTGCACGTGCTCGCCGAAGGACGGATCGTCAAAGCGGGCGGCAAGGAGCTGGCCGAAGAGCTCGAGCAGAAGGGCTACGAGTGGATCGAGCAGGAGGTCGCGTCCGCGCGATGACGGCCGAGGTACAGACGGATCTGCGCGAGCAGGCCGCGCAGCGGTTCACGCAGCTCGGCTGGCCCACGATGGAGCTCGAGGAGTGGAAGTACACGAACCTCGCGCCGCTGCAGCGCATCGACTGGCGCAGCGAAATGGAGCCCCGGCTTCAGCCGGGTTCACGACCGGCTAAAGCCGGTGCTCCATTCGTTGCTGCGTCGCTGCGCGCGCACGCGTTGGCAGAGCTGATCTTCGTCAATGGCCGCTTTGCCGACGCGGCGGGCGGCGCGAACGGTCTCGAGATTCTGCCGCTCCGCGACGCGAAGTCGCATCCCGTTTTCGAGCATCACTACGCGCGCTACGCCGACTACCAGCGCCACGCGATGACCGCGCTCAACACGGCGAATGCGCAGGACGGCGCATTCATTCACGTCCGCGACGGCGCGGCGATCGACGGCTTCATTCACCTTCTTTTCATCGGCAGCGGTGACGGCGTCTGGTCGCATCCGCGAAATCTGATCGTCGCCGGCCGTGGAAGTCAGGTGACCATCGTCGAGACATTCGTCGGCGCCGGCAACTACTTCACGAACGCGGTGACGGAGATCGTCGCCGGCGAAGGCGCGCACGTCGACTCCACAAAAGTCGAGCGCGAAGCCGCGGACGCGTTTCACATCGGCACGGTGCAGATCCATCAGGAGCGCTCGTCGAGCGTCGTCTCGCGCAACATCTCGATCGGCGGCGCGCTGGTGCGGAACGAAGTCAACGTCGCTCTCGCGGGCGAAGGAGCATCGCTCACACTCGACGGCCTTTTCGTGCTCGGCGATCAGCAGCACGTCGACAACCACACCGTCATCGACCACGTGAAGCCGCACTGCGACAGCATGGAGCTGTACAAAGGCATTCTCGACGACAAATCGCGCGGCATTTTCGACGGCACGATCATCGTCCGTCCCGACGCGCAGAAGACCAACTCCCGTCAGGTGAACCGCAATCTTCTGCTGTCCGAGAGCGCGATCGTCGATTCCAAGCCGACGCTCGAGATCCACAACGACGACGTGAAGTGCTCGCACGGTTCGACGATCGGCCAGCTCGACGAGGAAGCGCTGTTCTATCTTCGCGCGCGCGGCGTCGGCGAGCGGGATGCGCGCAACCTGCTGATCTACGCGTTCGCCAGCGAGATCGTCGACCGCATGAAAGCCGAGCCGGTGAAAGAGCAGCTCCGCGCGGCGATCGGGAGGCTCGCGCGATGAGCGCCGTCCTGCAGGAGAAGGGCTACGACGTCGCGCGCGTTCGCCGCGACTTCCCCATCCTCCATCGCACGATCCGCGGCGGCAGGAAGCTCGTCTATCTCGACAACGCCGCCACCACGCAGAAGCCGCAATGCGTGATCGACCGTCTCGTCCGCTACTACAGCGAGGAGAACTCGAACGTCCATCGCGGCGTGCACTACCTGAGCGAAATCGCCACGGCCGCATACGAAGCGGCGCGCACGACGGTCAAGCGCTTCATCAACGCGCGGGACGAAAAGGAGATCGTCTTCACGCGCGGAACGACCGAGGGCATCAATCTCGTCGCGAGCTCGTGGGGCCGGCGGAATCTCGGCCGCGGTGACGAAGTGCTCATCACCGCGATCGAGCATCACTCGAACATCGTCCCGTGGCAGATGCTCTGCGAAGAGACGGGCGCGACGCTGCGCGTTGTGCCGGTCAACGACGCCGGCGAGGTGATGCTCGACGAGTACGCGAGCCTGCTCACGCGGCGCGTGAGGCTCGTCGCATTCGGCCACGCCTCCAACGCGCTCGGCACCATCAATCCGGTGAAACGGATGATCTCGATGGCGCGCGAAAACGGCTCGATCGTGCTCATCGACGGCGCGCAGGGCGTGCCGCACCTCGCCGTCGACGTGCAGGACCTCGACTGCGATTTCTACGCGTTCTCCGGCCACAAGGTCTACGGTCCGACCGGCATCGGCGTGCTCTACGGAAAACAGGCGCTGCTCGAATCGATGCCGCCGTACCAGGGCGGCGGCGACATGATTCTCTCGGTCACCTTCGAGAAGACGACGTACAACGCATTGCCGTACAAATTCGAGGCAGGGACGCCGAACATCTCCGGCGTGATCGGCCTCGCGTCGGCGCTCGATTACGTCTCCTCGATCGGGCTGAAGAACATCGCCGCGCACGAGCATGACCTCCTGCTGCACGCGACGGCGCGCTTGAGCGAGATCAAGGGCCTGCGCATCATCGGCACCGCCGCGGACAAAGCGAGCGTCATCTCGTTTACGCTCGCCGGCGTGCATCCGCATGACATCGGCACGATTCTCGATCAGGAAGGAATCGCCATCCGCACCGGACACCACTGCGCGCAGCCGCTGATGATGCGCTTCAACGTGCCGGCGACCGGCCGCGCGTCGTTCGGCCTGTACAACACGCGCGAAGAGGCGGACGCGCTCGTCACCGGCCTCCACAAAGTGCTCGAGGTGTTTCGCGGATGACCGACCTTCGCGATCTCTACCAGCAGATCATCCTCGATCACAATCGCAATCCGAGGAACTACCGCGAGATCCCGGATGCGACGAAACGCGTCGACGGTTACAACCCTCTCTGCGGAGACCACTACACGGTCTTCGTCGATCTCGACGGCGACGTCATCAAGGACATCTCCTTCACCGGCAACGGCTGCGCCATCTCGAAAGCGTCCGCCTCGGTGATGACCACAGCGGTCAAAGGGAAGCGGATGGATGAGGCTGAAAAGCTGTTCGACACGTTTCACAAGCTTGTGACCGGCGAGCCCGCCGGACTCAGCGAGGCAGATTTGGGCCGCCTCGCTGCGTTTTCAGGAGTGTCGGAGTTCCCGGCACGCGTGAAGTGCGCGACCCTCGCATGGCACACGCTCCACAACGCGCTGCAGGGCGAGCAGGAGGTCGTGACGACAGAATGACAGTTTATCCTGAGCGAAGCGAAGGATCTCGAGTGCGAACGCCGAGGAGCACGACTGCATCGGGGATGCTTCATTTCGCTCAGCGTGAAGTGCCAGGGTGGTGACGACAGAATGAACATGCGAGAAGAAGTGACCTTCAGCCGGAACGCGGAAGGAATCATGATTCCGAGCGGCGAGCGCGTGCTGATTCCGAACGGGGCGCACGCGACGATCACGCAGTCGCTCGGCGGCGCGTTCACGCTGATCACCGATCGCGGCTTGATGGTGCGCGTCGCCGGCCGCGAGGTGGAAGCGATCGGCAAGACGCCGCAGAACGTCGTCGATGTTCAGCCGGGAGAGGACGTCAGCGGCGAGAAGCTCGAGCAGCTGGTGTGGGACCAGCTCAAGACATGCTACGACCCCGAAATCCCCGTGAACATCGTCGACCTCGGCCTCGTCTATCTGAACGACGTGCAGCCGGCCGACGGCGGCGGTTACAACGTGAAGATCAAAATGACGCTGACCGCGCCCGGCTGTGGCATGGGCCCCGTGCTCGCGCACGATGTGAAGTCGAAGATCGAATCGCTGCCCGGCGTGAGAAGCGCCGATGTCGAAGTCGTCTTCGATCCCGTCTGGGATCGCACGATGATGTCGGACGCCGCCAAGCTGCAGCTCGGGATGATGTGGTGAATCTGAGGGCCGGCTCTCCAGCCGGCCCTCAGGCGTGCCGGTCGAGAACCGGCGCTACGTTCACCGATGATCCTGGAAAAACGTCCACTGCGCG
>DATIZY010000178.1:0-2810 GCA_035516895.1 Thermoanaerobaculia bacterium
GTTGGTGTACGCGTTCTGGAAGTCGCCGCGATCGTAGTAAAGATCCGCGAGCCGGCGGTAGACGCGCGGGAACGTGTCATCGGCCGCGATCCCCTTCCGATACCACTCCTCGGCTTCGGCGGAATGGTTCTGCAGGGCCTCGATGAAACCGAGACTGGCCATGGCCTCGGCGTAGTGCGGGTTGATCGCCAGCGATGCCTGATATTCGCGCGTCGCAGTCTGCAGGTCGCCGCGCATGATGGCGAGGGTTCCGAGCAGACCGTGAACGCGGAACTGACTGCCGTCGATCGCGAGCGACTCGCTGTAGTACTTCAGCGCTTCTTCCGAGTCCCCGGACCTCAGGCCAACCAGTCCGAGCACGTTGAGCACCGAGATGTTCCTCGGTGTTTTCTTGAGAAGATCGAGCAGGACGCCGCGGGCATCGTCCCACCGCCCTCGCTGCGCGAAGTGACGCGCCGTTTCGAGCTCGTTGTGCAGCGGAAGGCCGTCCTTCGGATCGATGCCCTGCATCGACTGGCGCTCGGAAACCGGTGCGAGATAGCCGAGAGCCTGCAGGGACTCCTCGGTTTCGCGCGACATCGGATTCGATCCGCTTTTCACCGCGTGCTTCAGGCTCTCTCCCATGATCTGCGTGAGCTCGGCGTCGAGGCGCCGCACGACCTTCCGGTCGCTGGCGGCGAGGTTCGTCAGCTCGTGCGGATCCTTCCGCAGGTCGTACAGCTCGGGACGCGGGACGCGGATGAACTTGTAGCCGCCGTCGCGAATCGCGTACAGCGGCGCCATCCCGAATCCAAGCTCGGACATCAATGATTCCGAATATTGCGGGAGATCCGGCGGCGGCTGCTTTCCACGGAACGACTCGAGCAGGCTTTGCCCGTCCATGCGATTGCCGGCCGGCAGCCGCAGCGCGTCGAGCACGGTCGGAGTGATGTCGACCGACCGCACGGGTCCGCGGTACGTGCGCGGCTGGAACAGGCGCGGGTAGCGAATGATGAGCGGAACGCGGACGGTCGCGTCGTAGACGAAGATGCCGTGCGTCTTCTCGCCATGTTCGCCGAGGCTCTCGCCGTGGTCGGCGGTGATGATCAGAAGCGTGTCGTCCAGCGTGCCGTTCGCTTTGAGAGCTCCAACGATGGTGCCGATTTCACGATCGATCTCCGAGATCTCCGCGTCGTAGGGACTTGTCGTGACGGCGAGATCCTGCGGCGTGGGGTGATACGGCTGATGTGCATCGAAGAAGTGGATCCACGTGAAGAACGGCTTCTGCTTCGATTGTGACCATGTGCGGAGCCAGGCGAGAAAGCGTGCGCCGGTCTCCGGCGCGCGGCGCTCGCGAATCATGAACAGCGGCGGTGCGTCCTGAGCCCAGAGGTCGTCGTCGTACGTTTCGAATCCCTGATTGAGGTTGTAGCGGCGGCTGAGAACGATCGCCGAGACGAATGCGTGCGTCGTGTAGCCGGCGTCGCGGAGACGCTCGGCGAGGGTGACCGCGCCGTCGCCGAGCGCGTAGGCGCCGTTGTCGCGAACGCCGTGCGCCGGAGGGAAGAGGCCGGTGAAGATCGACGTGTGCGACGGCATCGTCAGCGGAGCGGAGGTGATGTCGTCGGTGCAGAGCACGCCTTCGGCCGCGAGCCGGTCGATGTTGGGCGTGTGCGCGAGGCCATATCCGTAGGCGCCGAGGTGATCGGCGCGCAGGGTGTCGATGGTGATGATCAGAACATTCGGCCGCTTTGCGCGCGCGCACGACATGACTCCGGCGGCAGCGGCGATGGAGAGGCATGCGAGGAGGACGCGGCGGGTGCGCATGTTGGGGCGGTGGGAATTTCCTGTTGCGTTCTGCAGGCGAAAGGATAACACTTGCGCATCCATTCGTTTTTGGGTTCCAAACGAGTGGACCTTGCCATCGAGAGAGGAGAGTTTCGATGAAGCGCGCTCTGATCGTTTTCTCCGGCATCCTTCTGCTGTGTGAGGCCGCTTACGCCGACATCTCTCTCACGGACCGCAGCAGCGTCATTCATGCGCTGGCGCATAACGCCACGGCGCGGATGATGCCGACGATGCGCCAGATCGACGCGAATCTGCCGACGAGAAAGCAGCTCAAAGCGGAGAACAAAGCGACGCAAACTGCGAAACGCGGCCGCAGAATCGGTGCACTGTCCCTGCGTCCGCGAGCGCTGGCCACGGGCTCGGTCGCGCTCATCGACGCCGGCGGTCTAAAGTATTTCATCAATACCAACATCACGTTCAGCACCAGCTCATCGGCTTCGGCGGGCGATTCCGAGGCCAGCTACACCATACCGGTAGCGGCGACGACGTCAGGCGGTGGAACGACCATGTCGACACTGAACGACGCGTACGATGGCTATCAGACGATTTGTGTGAGCCTCACCGGGGCGACCGGCCCGTGTGTGACCGGCAACGCGGCGTACACGATCTACAACAAGAACGGCCCGGCCACTGTCGACACCTCTGTTCCGGCGGTTCCCGTGTGCACGGGTCGTCAGTACATCTTCGGGACGCAGAACATCGGAGGGGTGAACGTTTTCAGGAAGGTCTACGTACCGACGAACGATCAGTACCAGCGGTGGATGAATTTCTTCACGAATACTACGGGCTCGCCGATCACGCTGAACATGATCACGGGAAACAATCTCGGATCCGACAGCAATACCCTGATCGTCAGTTCGTCGAGCGGCGATGCCGCCGCACAACTGACGGACACGTGGGTGACGACATTCCAGAACTACTCCGGCAATAAATCCTCCGATCCGCGGCTCGGCCACATCATGCAGGGCCCGGGAGCGGCGACC
>DATIZY010000179.1:0-9222 GCA_035516895.1 Thermoanaerobaculia bacterium
GAAAAGGTAAAGATCCTGACGATCTCCCAGCGGCCGCTCCATCACCCACGGCCAGTCCGAGTTGTCGAAGAGCGGGCGGTTCGAGTCGTCGACCACGACCCATCCATCGCGCGAGATCAATCCCGGTTCGAGCGGTACCGCTCCGCGGGCACCATCGAGCGTGCGCGTCGTCCCGCCGAGGTTTCCTTTGTCCGGCGTGCCGGGCGTCCAGGTGACCGGTTTGCCGTTGAGATCGAAATCGACGCGGAGGTCGTCGCTCGAAAATTTCGCCTCGGGTCTGTAGCGGAGCGTCAGCGCGGCAGTTCGAATCACGAGCGCGTCGCCATCGTGCGATGTCGTGAACTGCGGGACCGGCAGGCGGCGATTCACGAACACGAGCGAGGCGTGATCTTCGAACTGGCCCCACTCCATGCGGATGAGGCGCGGCGTGAGCACCGTGAATCGCGCGCGGCCTTCGACGACGATCGCTTTCGGATCGGCGACGGGGTTCCACGCCTGCTCCGCGAAGAGAGGTAACGCAACGAAAACGAATGTGAAGAGGGCGATTTTCCGCATCGCTCCTTACGATACACTCGGCTCGTGATCGCCGCTCTCCTCTTCGCTCTCGCGATCGGACAGATCGCGCCCGACTTCACTCTCCCGGATCAGAACGGCCATGCCGTGCATCTCGCCGATGCGCGCGGCCACAAAACGGTCGTCGTGTTTTACCGTGGCTACTGGTGACCGTATTGCGTGCGACAGTTGGTCGCACTGCGCGATGTCGTCCACGCGTATCCCGATGTTCGCTTCTACGCGATCAGCCGTGATCGCCCGAACGACAGCCGCACGTTCGCTGACAAAGTCGCCTCCGACGGCCGCGGCCCGCTCGGATTTCCTCTGCTGAGTGATTTGCGATCGAAAGTGATCGACGAATACGGCCTTCGCGATCCCGCGTACGCCGGGCAAGCCGACAACGGCGTTCCGCATCCGACGGTGCTCGTGCTGGATCAGAAGGGAACGATCCGCTGGATGAGGATCGAGGACGACTATCGCGTTCGGCCGACGAACGAAGACGTCGCCGCCGCACTGGATTCGTTCGACTGAACAGTGCCGTTTATCGCTGCGCTTCGAGCTGGCGGATCTGATCGAGGTAGGCCATCGCCTGGTCGCGCGGCGGATCGCCGGGACGCGGCGTATACGTCAGATATTTTTCGAGCGCCTGCTCGCCCTGCTGCAGATCGATCCCCGACACCGCGGCGAGGTGGCCCATTTCGAACCATGTCGGCATGTTCGACGGATCGGCGGCGATCGCCGCCTGCAGCTCCGCGGCGGCGATGTCGTAGTGCTTGAGATGTCCTTCGATGAACGCGACGGCGCGATGTCCGCACGCCGCGTCGCGTTTGGCGATCTCCGCCGCCTGGCCGCGCGCGAGCTCGATGCTGCCGCCCATGAAATTCGGCGCGAGCGTGTAGTACTGCACGAGGCTGAAGCGCGCGCGAACGTGATCGGGATCGAGCGCCACGGCTTTGAGGAACTCGTCGCGTGTGCGATGCGCGAGCGCCGCCTGACGGAAGATGCTCGACTGCTCGGCGAGCTTTCCGTAGGCGACGCCGAGGAGATAGTGGGCCTGAGCATCATTGGGAATTTCAGCGACGGCTTGCTGGAGGGCGTTGACCGCGGCGCGCACGTCGTTTCGATCGAGCGCAGCCTGCCCTTCCTGCGTCCATGTCGAGGCGATCAGAGGAACTGCGAACAACGCGAGCACAACGGCCAGAGTTTTTCGCATCGACAGCCGTCATCTGCAGATTTTCCGCCAAAAGTGGTTGGGCACAAAGAAGTTCAGAAGCTTGCGGCGAACGAGTTCGAGGCAAGCTCATGCACTTCGGCTTGCGTTAGGCCGAGAGCGCGATGAACGGCCAGGAAGTTGTCGACGATGTAGCCGCCGAAGTACGCGGGATCGTCCGAATTGATCGTCACGCGCAAACCGCGCGCGAGCAGCGTTCTGATGTTGTGCTGCTTCATCGACGGAAAGACGCGGAGCTTCACGTTCGAAAGCGGGCAGACGGTCAGCGCAATCTTCCTGGCGACGAGCTCCTCGACGAGCTCCGGATCTTCGATGCAGCGAACGCCGTGGTCGATGCGCTCGACGTGCAGGATGTCGAGCGCTTCGCGAATGTACGCCGGCGGGCCTTCCTCGCCCGCATGCGCGACGGCGCGGAAGCCTTCCGCGCGGGCGCGTGCAAACACTTCCGCGAACTTCGACGGCGGATTGCCGCGCTCGGAGGAATCGAGGCCGACCGCCACGATGCGATCGCGAAACGGCAGCGCCGATTCGAGCGTCTTCATCGCCGCGTTCGCGCTGAGATGCCGCAGGAAGCAAAGGATCAGCTTCGTGCGGACCGGCGACTCCTGCATCGCGCGCGAAATGCCGTCGATGACGGTCCCGAGCTCGATGCCGCGATCGGTGTGCGTCTGCGGATCAAAGAAAATCTCCGCGTGGGTGACGTTATCGGTCCGCGCGCGGCGAAGATACGCGGCGGTCATGTCGTAGAAGTCGCGCTCTTTGCGGAGCGCGTGCGCGCCTTCGTAGTAGATGTCGAGAAACGACTGAAGATCGCTGAAGTCGTACGCGCGCCGAAGCTCATCGACACTGCGATCACGCAGCGAAACGCCGTTGCGGCCGGCGATCTCGAACATCAGCTCCGGCTCGAGCGAGCCTTCGATGTGGATGTGCAGCTCGGCCTTCGGAATCGTGCGGATGAGCTGTTCGATGTCCATCAGTGCGGCAGCCCGAAGACGTAATACACGAGGCAGAGCAGCGCGAGAACGATCGAGCCGCCGTTGATTTCGCGCGCGCGGCCCGCGAGAAGCTTCATCACCGGATGCAGCACCAGCCCGGCGGTGAGGCCATTCGCGATGTTGTACGTAAAAATCATCATGGTGATCGTTACGAAAGCGGGAACGAGCTCGGTGAGGTCGTCGAAGTCGATGCGGCGAATCGAATCGAGCATGAGCACCCCGACCGCGATCAGCGCCGGTCCGTAGGCGAACGTCATCAGCTGCAGCGGCTCGATCAGCGGAATGAAAAACAGCGAGATGCCGAAGAGCGCAGCCGTCGTGACGGCCGCGAGGCCGGTGCGCGCGCCGTCGCGGATTCCCGTCGCCGATTCGATGTACGCGCCGCTCGTCGAGGTTCCGATCAGTCCGCTGAACATGCACGCGATCGCGTCGACGGTCATCGGCCGCTCGAGGCGCGGGAAGTTGCCCCGGTCGTCGAGCATCCCGCCCGCCGCGCCCACCCCGACGAGCGTGCCGAGCGTGTCGAGAAAGCTCATCAGAAACAGGGTGAGCAGGATTGGGAGAAAGGAGAGGCGCAGCACGCCGGAGATATCGAGCTTCAATGCGATCGGAGCGAGACTCGGCGGCATCGCCACGATTCCGCGCGGCGCGTGACCGAGTCCGAGGACGATGCCGGCGGCGGCGGTGACGACGATGCCGATCAGAATCGCGCCGCGAACGCGGCGCTGAATCAGCGCCATCATCAGCACGAATCCGCCGATCGCCAGCAATGAGGCGGTGCTCGTCAGATCCCCGATCTTCACCGGCACCCCCTCGGCGCGCGTGACGACGCCGGTCTCGTTGAGGCCGATGAACGCGAGGAAGAGCCCGATGCCGACGGCGAAGCTGTACTTCAGCGACGGTGAGATCGCATTCGCCAGCCAGGTCCGCAGTCCGGCGAACGTGATGACGAGAAAGAGAAGCCCGCTGATGAAGACAGCGCCGAGCCGCTGCTGCCAGGTGACGCCGAGGGATGCCAGACCGAACGCGATGAACGCGTTCTCGCCCATGTACGGTGCGACGGCAATCGGCCGGTTCGCGTACAGGCCCATGAGCAGCGAACCGACGCATGCGACGAGGATCGTGGCAACGGTGCTGGCGCCGGCCGGCAGCCCTGCGAATTTCAGAATCGCCGGATTGACGACGATGATGTACGCCATCGCCAGGAAGGTGGTGACGCCTCCGGCGACTTCAGTGCGAATCGACGTTTGATGGTCGGCGAGTCGGAAGATCCTTCAAAGGTACCACGGCGTCCGGGCTGCGTTTGCTCTTGTTGTTGTAGAGATCGCGATCGGCCGCGTCGAGCAGCTGCGCGAGCGTCGCGTCGTGCAGAAAATGCGACGAGCCGAGGCCGACGGTGACGCCGACGGAGAATTGATCGGGAGCGACGCTCCACTCCAGCTTTCGGATTTCGCGCACCAGCCGTTCGGCGACCGTTTCGACGAGGTAGTACGGCTCGCCGCTGACGACCATCACCAATTCGTCGCCGCCGTACCGCGCGACGAGATCTTCCGGACGTGTGCGGCGCTGAAACAGCGCGCCGATGTCACGAAGCACACGATCGCCGACGAGGTGGCCGTACGTATCGTTGATCCGTTTGAAGTTGTCGAGGTCGAACAGCACGATGGTCACCGCCCCGCCGAGCCGCAGCATCTTCTCCGTCTCCGACATGAAGAAACGGCGGTTGAAGATGCCGGTGAGCTCGTCGCGCGAGGCCAGCCCGTACAAATCGCGCACGATGTCGTCGAAGGTGTGCTGCCGCGCGACCAGCCGCCGCGCCCGGACGAGCGCGGCGACGATCGACAGCTCCGGCGAGGACTTCAGGAGAAGATCGTCGTAGCCGGCGGCGAGCGCGGAAATCTTGCGCTCCGTGTCGCTGGAGGACGTCACGAAGATCGTGTACATGCTGTGCGTCTGATCCTCGCCGCGGATCTCGGCAATGAGCTCGAGCGCATTGAGATCGCGCGTGTCGAGATCGACGACGAGCAGGTCGTAGTGCGCATTCGCGAGCATCGCGCGCGCCGCGGACGCGTCGAGCGCCGCATCCGTCGTGAATCCGACTTTTTCCGCCAGCGTCGTGAGGTTCGTGCGGTAGCTGGTCTCGTCATCGACGACCAGCGCAGTCATTCGCTGCGAGACGGCTTGCGGCTCGGAATCCGACCTCCGACGGCCGAGGTATTTGCGCATGGGGCCTGCCGCGAAATTTATTTTCAACTCCCGAGCCACCCTCGAGTGATGCAAATCACATCACGCAATCTACTGAAGACTCGCGAGTTGGCGAGGGTTGGGCGTCATTTTCGAATCGCGTACAATGCTCTTCGCTTGGGTCAGCCCCCGCAAGAGAGACGAAAAGTATCACGCGTGAAGCTGCCGCAGCCGCTTGCCGGACGCGTCGGTACCGCTCGGGTTTTCCTCGTCGACGCGTCGGTGGAAGGCCTGCGCATCGCACATCAGGGCACGCTTCCGGCGGTGGGACAGCCGTGCCGCATCGAGCTCGCGTGGGAAGGACATGCGATCGATCTGCAGTGCGTCGTCGTGCACAACACGCTGTTTCGCCTCGCGAAAAAAGAAGGCGAGAAAAGCGTCTATCACGCGGGCGTGCGGATCGCCGAGGCGAGCGCCGAATCGCGCACCGCCCTCCGGCGCCTCGTCAGCGACTGCGTCGCGCGCGCGCTCGACGAGCAGAAAGCGAACGCGCGCGGCATTCCGGCCACGGCGGCACAGAGTTTTCAGACGGGCAAAGGCAACGACTACATTCGCTGCGAGCTGATCGACGGCGCGTGGCGGCGAACGTCGACCAACCGGCCGGAGCAGCCTCAGAACGGCTTCACGATTTCGGCCGAGGAGGAGCGGGATCAAGTGGAGATGCTGTGTCAGACGTTCGAGACGGCCGACGCCGCCGGACGAAAGCTGATTCAGACGATGGCGGAGATGAGCATCAGCAAGAGTGAGGGCGTGCCGACCCGGCGCTACACGCCGTAGGCGTTAGGCATTAGGCGTTAGGCGTTAGACGTCAGACCGAATCTGCTGACGCCGGACGCCTGCCGTCTGATGCCGAACACGATCTGGAACGCGCGCCACATTTTGCGCGACGTCGCCGATGCCGATCTCCGCCAGCGCGTCCTGCGCGCATTCTGGCGCTATGCCGATGCTCCGACGAAAGCCGTCGCGACGGCGCAGCTCGCCAGGACGCTTCACTTTCGCGACGAGACGATCCGCAAGATGCCGGCGGACAAAAAATCGGAGCTGCTCGCGTCGCGAACCGCTTCCCCCGAATTCGAGCAGACGCTCGAGACCGCGCTCATGCAGTACCACACGCACGAGGCGAACGAGATGATGGCCGCGTTTCTCGATCGATGGGGAGTTCCGCACGTCAACGGCTCGATCGAGAGCGACGACTACAAAGTCCCCACCGTCGATGCCGTGCGAAGCGCCGTGAAGGAGCTGCCGTTCGATCGCCGCGCCGTCGCGGTCTACCTCGCGTCCGCGGGTCTGCTCATGGGCGACGAGTGGCAGGCCGCAACGTGGCCGGTCGTGGATGAGATCCTGCGTGGAGCGCCGCCCTCTTAGGCCGTCGCGCGCCGGCTCAGATCCCGCACCTCCACCTGGCTCAGCTCTCGAAATTTTCCGATCTGCAGCTCGCCGATGCGCACCTCGCCGATCGCGACGCGCACGAGCTTCAGCACCTTCGCATCGAGCGCCTCAACCATCCGTCGCACCTGCCGGTTGCGCCCCTCGGTGATGGTGATCTCGAGCTTGCTCGCGCCGAGCCGCGTCACGATTGCGGGGCGCGTCCGGCCGTCGCGCAGCCCGATCCCGCTGCGGAGCCGCTCCAGATCCTCATCGCTCAGCGGCTTCGATGCTTTGACGAGATAGGTCTTCGGCACTTTGTAATCGGGATTCGTCATCCGCTCGGCGAACGCAGTGTCGTTCGTCAGGATCAGCAGACCGCTCGTCTCGAGGTCGAGCCGGCCAACCGGAAAAAGATATCGATCGCGGTCCGGGAGCAGATCGTAGATCGTTGGCCTCCCCTGCGGATCGCGATACGTCGTCAGATAGCCCTTCGGTTTGTAGAGCAGCAGGTACGTGCGCTCCGCTTTCCGCAGCGGCTTGCCATCGAACGCGACTTTGTCCCGTTCGAGATCGATCCAGTGATCGGGATCTTTGATCACCCGGCCGTTCACGTTCACGCGACCGCCGGCGATCCACTTGCGCGCCTCGGTGCGCGATCCGAGGCCCGCTTTGGAAAGGACGCGCTCGAGAGTTTTGATGGGCCGCATCAGCCGCTACAATATGAGAATTGCGCGCGAAATCGCTTTTCGCTCTCTTCTCGTTCATTCTTCTGCCTTCCGCCTTCTGCTTTGAATTTCGCGCCTACTGGGTCGACACGTTTCACACTCCCCTCGGCACACATGCGGAGATCGACCGCGTCATCGAGCTCGCCACGGAGAGCCACGCGAATGCGATCTTCGTCGAGGTCCGCCGCCGCGGCGACTCGTGGTACCTGGACTCGAAGGAGCCGCTGACCGAAGTCGCCGGCGTCGGCGAGCCCGACGCGAACGGCAAGTGGACCTTCGATCCGCTGCGCTACATCATCGAGCGCGCGCATGCGAAGTCGATTCAGGTGCACGCGTTCGTGATCGTCGGCGCGATCTGGCGCGGCGACGAGCTGCCGAAAGATCCGAACCATGTGTTTCTGCAGCACGTCTGGGACGCGGCGAACAACCGCCCCTACAGCGGCGCGCGGCAGTGGGCGACGCGCTCGCTTCAGGGCCGCATCCGCTCTGGTGACGATTACTACATCGACCTCGGCCACCCCGCGGCGGCGTCCTACACGATCGAGGTTCTGCTGCATCTGCTCTCCGCGTACGATCTCGACGGGATTCACCTCGATCGCACTCGCTATCCGGAAAACGTCGGCGCGAATGTCGGCTACAACGAGGTGAGCGTCGCCCGATTCAACGCGAAATACGGAACGACGGGACTGCCGCGGCCGAACGATCCGCGCTGGCGTCAGTGGCGTCGCGACCAGGTGACGAATTTCGTTCGCCGTTTCTACCTGCATGCGACCGCGCTGAAGCCGTCGCTCATCGTCTCCGCCGCGCTCGTCGCCTGGTCGAACGGGCCGAGAGCGAGCGGCGGCTTCGACGAAACCGACGCGTACGCGAACGTCTTTCAGGATTGGCAATCGTGGCTGAACGAAGGAATCATCGACGTCGCCTGCCCGATGCTGTACAAGCGCGAGCACGTGCTCCGAGAACGCAAGCAATTTGATGACTGGTTATCATTCACAATTAATACCGCCCATGCAACGGGACGGCTTGCGATCGCCGGAATCGGCGCGTACATGAACGGCATCGAAGGCACGCTGCGGCAGGGGCGCCGGTCGCGGACTGCCGGCGCCGACGGCATCCTGATGTTCGCCATCGGCGACACGGCTCCGTGGTCCACCGCGGACAACAGCACGAACACGGCCGTCCGCCGGAATCCGTATTACGCGCCCGCACCCGGGACGGCGACGCCGAAGCGGCCGAACGAAGACTTCGTCACCGCGGTTTCGTCGGGAGTCAACGCGCGCGGAACGCTGCGCTTCGAGCCGCGCAGCGCGATGCCGATTTTCTCGCTCGACGAGCCCGCGCCGCAAAAGCCGCTGCGCGAAACGGGAAGCGTCATGGGCTACACCCAGACGGACGGCGAGACGGTGACGATCGAATCGGCAACGCACGAGAGCTTTTCGACCGTCACGGATGGCAGCGGCTTTTTCGGATTCGTTCAGCTCGCGCCGGGCGAATATCACATCGGCGCCTGTGCGGTGACCGTCACCGCGTCGCGGGTGATTCGCATCGATCTTCCATGCACGAATCGGTAGAGCGGGCCGCCGAATCGCTCGGCATCGAGTACGAGCTTCTGCACTGCGACCCGAACCTCGCCGACACCGAAGCGTTCTGCGCGAACTACGACATTCCGCGGGAGAACGCGGCCAACGCGATTCTGGTGGCCTCCAAGTCCGAGCCAAAGCAATACGCGGTCTGCCTCGTGCTGGCGACGACGAAGATCGACGTGAATCACGCCGTGAGCAAATTGTTAGGCGTAAAACGGCTCTCGTTCGCGACCGCCGACGAGACGAAGGACGTAACGGGGCAGATGATCGGAGGCGTCACGGTGTTCGCGCTGAACGTTCCGCTGTACATCGACACGCGTGTGATGAGCGCCGAGTACGTGATCGTCGGCGGCGGCGACCGCTCGAGCAAGCTGAAAATCGCGCCCGCCGAGCTGCGGAAGATCCCGAACGCAACGGTCGCGGACATCGCCATCCCGCGATAATGGGGTCAGAGCTGTACTTGTGATTTTTCTACATCCCGTAGATTGGGTGCCGCGCCGACAGTAGAAAAATCACAAGTACAG
>DATIZY010000180.1:0-34095 GCA_035516895.1 Thermoanaerobaculia bacterium
TCGTTAGTCGCGGCACGGGCCGTGCCGCTTTGCCGCTGGCGCGTGAAGGCGCCGCGCGGGTGAGCGCCCGATCCGTTAGCCGCCCATGAGACGCCGAGAACGAACCCTGATTAATCCGCGCGCTACAGCGATGCTCCGGGCGGCGTTTGCGCTGTTATGGCTTCTCGGAATGGTAGCCCTCACGGTAACGTTCGGCCTAGGCTTTTGGAAGGCCGACGGAGAAAAACTCGTCACGGCCATCATCGGTCTGCTGCTGTTGGCTCCCTTTGGCGTTATTCTTCTTCGGTCAGGGCTCGCCCCCTCCGCGCTGAGGGTTTTGATCGGTGTCTGGATGTGGTGGTCGGCGGCTATCACCCTCATCGCGGCCGCGTTCGTCGCCTTCAAGCCAGTGTCATTGGCGTTCAAGTTCGGTTTCCCAGGAATGTTCCTCGCGGGCTCTCTTGGTGTTGGTTGGCTCGTGCTGCGGTTGGCGCAGTTCCTGCGCCGACAACGGGCGGCTAACTAGCGCTTGCACCGAACGCGGGCCCGTTCGCTGCCGCGCTCCTTCCCAGAGCCACGGCCTGCTATGCTGCCGCGTGAGGGGCCGCGCCGGTGAAACGCAGGTTTGTTGGGCGGACCTGAAACTCCATGACATGCAATCGACCGTGTATTGGGTGGACGTCGCCGCACCCGGTCGTATTGGGATAGTGCCTCGGCCTCGAGGTCACGATTGGCTGCCGGACGAGGCGAGCGCCTTGCGCGCGGCAGGAGTCGACATTCTCGTCTCACTGCTGCAGACCGAGGAAGCCGCTGAGCTAGGTCTGTCTCGCGAGGGCGCCGAATGCAGCGCCGCCGGAATGGAGTTCGTCTCGGTTCCGGTCGCGGACCGTGGCGTTCCCCTTGATCATCGCGAATTCACAGCGGCAGCCGAGAAACTGTCCACGTCCGTAACGACCGGAAAGCGCGTCGCGGTGCACTGCCGCCAAAGCGTCGGGAGAGCTGGTCTGCTCGTCACAGCCATTGTCCTTCTCGTTGGGAAGCAGCCGCTACGCGAGAGCATTCTTGCGGTTTCGCGCGCGCGGGGTTGCAACGTACCCGAAACGCAAGAGCAGCTTCTCTGGCTCGAACGCTTCGCCCGGAATATCGGCGAGAGCCGGCCGCCCAACTCTGGTTAGCAGCCGACGCCGTGCCGTTCGCTTGCCCGGCGCTCGCGCGCCTCGTTCGTCGTAGAATTCACGAACTCGGCTTCGGCGCGTGGAGGCACGCCGCCGCTGAAACCAAAATCCGTTGTGCTGACGGCAACAACATGCAACCCAGAGCCTTTGCATTCGCGCGAGTGTGCCGCGTCGTTGCGTGCTATGGCGACCGAGAAAGCTGTCGCAACCGCGAGCCTGCGGTCATGTTGATAGACAAAGCAGAGTGATCCATGCTGAAGGAGTGTCCATGAAACGAAGTCTCATGACGGGAAGTCTCCTGCTTCTCGCCGCGGTTTCTGCTCATCCGCAATCGCAGAGCCAAAGCCAAAGAGACGTTGTCGAGGAGATCAGGAAAATGGATCGTGAGCGCATCCGGGCGCAGGTCAATGCCGATTCGGTGGCGCTCGACCGAATCTACGCAGAGGACTTCATCGGGATCGGCCCGAGCGGGACACGCCGAACGAAAAAAGAGGTCCTGTCCGATTTCGCATCGGGAAGCCTGAAGTTCCAGTCGATCACGACTGACGACGTTCAGATCCGCGTGTACGGCAATGCGGCGGTGGAGACAGGTCTCTCGACGTTGAAGGGCCGGGACGCAGAGAAAGTCGTGCCCGAGGAGAATCGCTTCACGCGGGTATGGATCAAACAGGGAGGTCGATGGCGCTTGGTTGCCAACCACTATTCGACCCTGGTGAAAAGCCATTGATCGTTGTTGATATGCAGCGAGGTCAGGATTTTCGCTTCAGATGGATATTCAAAGTGCCGGCCGACAGTGTCGTCGAGATTTCGCGCCGGAATCGGGAAACGAACACCTCGCCGAGTTTGCACGCAACCGTTCGAAACCACCGACAGCGTAGCGGTCGTGCGTTCGTTTACGATTCTCGCGAGGCCTTCACACTCTCGTGCAGCGAGCGAGCTTTGGCGGGTCCCGCGGAGTGCTGCCCAGCCCGGCGTCGCGGCCGGCGCGGTGCCGTTCGCAGCTGAACGCGTGATACGTTGCACCGGCACGCCCACATCATCACGATGATTTCGGTCCCCGATCCGCCCCCCGGACAGTAACTGGAGAGCACCCGATGAAGGCTGCTGTATTACACGCGCTTGGCAATCCGCCGCGCTATGAAGATTTTCCTGTTCCCCGACCGGGTCCCAATGAGGTGGTCGTCCATGTCAAAGCCGCCTCATTGAAGAACGTCGACAAGGCGATGGCGAGCGGATCGCACTATGACAGTCACCGCGCACTGCCCGTCGTATGTGGAATTGACGGCGTCGGAGTTCTTGACGACGGGACGCGGGTCTTTTGCGGCGGCTGCCGGCCCCCCTATGGAATGATGGCCGAGCAAACCGTCGTCGCCCGGGCCCGCTGCCTGCCCGTTCCCGCCGGCGTCGATGACAACACCGCTGCGGCGCTGCCGAACCCGGCGCTGTCGTCCTGGCTTCCGCTCGTCTGGCGCGCACGACTCGAGCCCGGCGAAACCGTCCTGATCCTCGGTGCGACCGGCGTGGCGGGCAAACTTGCGATCCAGATCGCAAAGCAGTTAGGCGCAGGGCGTGTCGTCGCCGCAGGACGAAACAAACGTGTCCTGGAGACATTGGCCGGTCTTGGTGCAGATGCGACCATCGCACTCGACCAGCCGGATGGCGAACTCATTGCAGCCTTTGAGCGCGAAGCGGGCCGCAAGCGCTTCGACATTGTTCTTGATTACGTGTGGGGCCATCCGACGGAGGTTCTACTCGAAGCGCTGACCGGCCATGACGTGATGGCCGAGACCGATACGCTCCGTCTGATTGAAATTGGCGAAATGGCGGGCCCGATCATTTCTCTGCGGGCCGCTGCATTGCGCAGCTCCGGAATCGAAATCTACGGAAGCGGCGGTGGCAGCGTTCCACACACAGCCATCCTCGAAGTTTTCCCGCAGCTTTGGGCCCTGGCCGCCGCGGGCAAACTCCGCATTGACACCGAACCGGTCCCGCTGGCGGACATCGAAAACGCCTGGCAACGCACTGTGCCGGGTCGAAGGCTCGTGATCAGGCCATCTGCCTAATCACCCCGGTCGATTTCCCGTGCACGTCAGCCTCGCTCTCGCATTCACGGACGATCAGGAAAGACAAACGGATCTCTCGCACGCCCGCAGGTAGTATCGTGAAGGTCGCCAGCACTCCCCCACCAGCGTGGGTCGAGCATTGGCCCAAGCGCCGCCCAACTCGAGGAACGACGACGAGCCATGAACGACCGCGAAGAGCCGGAACTCTCGCCTGAGACCGCGTCCACCCCATCGGATCTCGTCTCCGGTGTGCTCACCTCGCCCGCTGATCCCATGCTCAGCCGCGCGATCGCGGCAACGCTCGAAGCTCCGGCGGCCGAGCGCGCGGATCTCTTTGCCCATCTCGTCCGGGAGATCGAAGATTTCATGGCCGCACACCCGGCAGAACGCCCATGGACGTGTCTCCTGTACCGGGGAACCGATGGATCCCACATCTTCCGCGGCGGAGTCGGGCATTCGCTGGTGATCGATTCCGCCGGCCGGCTCTGGCGAGCACGCAGCTACGAGGACTTCGTCACGACCTACCGATTCGCCGGCGGCTCGTGCGAGATCGACGAGCTCACTCCGATCTACCCGCAAATGCGGCAGTATCTTCCGCGCGAACCCTCGGATCGCGCCGCGCGCTAATACGACACGCGCCGCGACGGCGGCCCGGGCAGAATCGGCTCGACGCGCACGCGCGCATCGACCGCCACCACGCCGTCCGGCAGCGCGATCAGCGGATTGATGTCGAGCTCGCGCACCTCCGGACAGATTCCGACGAGCGCCGAGACGCGCTGAATCGCGGTTGTCACGGCATCGAGGTCCGCCGGCTTCGCGCCGCGAATCCCGGCGAGCACTTTCGAGATGCGCACCTGCTGCAGCATTTCTTCCGCGTCGCTGTCGGTCAGCGGATGGATGCGGAACGCGACGTCGGCGAGCACTTCGACGAGTGTCCCGCCCGCGCCGACCGCGATCAGATGTCCGAACGACGGATCGGCGCTCGCGCCTAACATCAGCTCCACGCCGCGCGGGGCCATCTTCTGGACGAGGACTCCGCTCATCGAGTTGCCGAGGCGCTGCTGCATCTCGTCGACGGCATCGCGGACGGCGGCGACGGTCTGCAATCCGAGCTTCACGCCGTCCACTTCGCTCTTGTGCAGCGGTCCGACCGCTTTCACCGCGACGGGAAAACCGATGCGCAGCGCCGCGTCGGCCGCCTCCTCGCAATCCATCGCGACCTCCATCGCCGCGATCGGAATGCCGGCGACGGTGAGGAGGTCGCGCGTTTCGAGCGGGTCGAGCCAGCCGCCGCCCGTTGCGACCTTCTTGTCCACGATCGCGCGGAGTTTCGCCGGATCGATATCGTTGAATTCGTTCACGCGCCCGACCGGCTTGCCGCGCCACTCGGCGTATTTCGCCGCGCGCGCGAGCGCCGTCACCGCGCGCTCCGGAAACGGGAAGGACGGCACGGGCGCGAGCGGCGCCGGAACGCCCTGCGTGCCCATGAACGTGGCGACGATCGTCTTCCCCTGGTTGTACTGCGCGCTCTCGCGGATGACCGCGGCGATGTCGGGCGCATCGGTCGGCATCACCGGAATGTAAATCGTGATGACGCAGTCGACGTTCGGATCGACGAGCACCGCGCGCAGCGTTCGCGCGTAATGTTCCGGGCTCGCCGAGGCGATCATGTCGATCGGGTTGCCGACGCTGGCCGCTGCGGGCAGGAACTCGCGAAGCGCTTTCGTCGTCGCATCGGAGAGCAGCGCGATCTGCAGCCCGTTCGCCTCGCACGCATCGGCGGCGAGGATGCCCGGCCCGCCGGCGTTCGTGACGATCGCCACGCGGCGGCCGCGGGGCAGCGACTGATTCGCGAGCAGCGAGGCGACGTCGAACAGCTCCTCGAGCGTGTCGGTGCGGATGACGCCGGACTGCCGCAGCATGTCGGCGACGATCGCGTCGTCGGTGGCCAGCGCGCCGGTGTGCGACGACGCCGCGCGCGCGCCCGAGGCGGAGCGCCCCGCTTTGACGACGACGATCGGCTTCGTTTTGCCGACGCGGCGCGCAATCTGCGCGAATTTTTGCGGATTGCCGAAGCTCTCGAGGTACAGCAGGATCACTTTCGTCCGCAGGTCTTCGGCCCAGTACTGCACGAGATCGTTGCCCGAGACGTCGGTCTTGTTGCCGACCGAGACGAACGTCGAGAAGCCGATGTTGAGCGCGCGGGCGTAGTCGAGAATCGCCAGGCCTAACGCGCCGCTCTGGCTCGACATCGCGATGTTGCCCGCCGGCGGAAAGACCGAGGCGAACGTGGCCTGCATCTTGACCGCGGGATCGGTGTTGATGACGCCCATGCAGTTGGGGCCGACCATCCGCATGCCGGCCGCGCGGACTTTTTCCAGCAGCCGCAGCTCGGCCGCGCGTCCCGACGCGCCCGTTTCGCCGAAGCCGGCCGTGATCACCACCGCCGCGGGAACGCCTTTGCCGATGCAGTCGTCGATCACCGACTCGATCGCGCTCGCGGGAACGGAGATGATCGCGAGATCGACGGCACCCGGAATGTCGGCGAGCGATCCGACCGCGGCGACGCCTTCGATCTCCGCCGCTTTCGGATTCACGACGAAGAGCGATCCGCGGAATCCGTTCTGCCGCAGATTGCGGACGATCTCGTTTCCGAGCTGACCCGGACGGCGGCTCGCGCCGATGACCGCGATCGTGCGCGGCTCGAAGATCGGACGGATCGATGCGTACGCCGCTTTCTGCGACCGCTCGGCGGATCGCGCCTCGGACTGCGCCGTCGGCGCGATCGGAAACGTCACGCGAACGATTCCCTCGTCGGAGCGGCTGACGACCTCGAATCCCGAATTCAGGAAGACGTCGAGCATCGGCTTGTTCTCGGCGAGCGTCTCCGCCTCGAAACGCGTGATGTCATTCGTGCGCGCGATGTCGGCGAGCTTCTCCAGCAGGCGCGTGCCGATGCCGTGGCCCTGCATGTCGTCGCGGATCGCAAACGCGACTTCGGCGACATCCGGCTGCTTCTCCGACGAAAAATAATGCGCGACCGCGACGATGTCGCTGCCCATCTCGCCGATGATGCCGAACTCGCGGCGATAGTCGACGTCGGCGGGCGTTGCGTCGGCCGCCGACTCCGGCGTGCGCGAATCGAAAAATCGCGAATGCAGCGAATCGGGCGACAGCCGGGTGTAGAAGCGGATGAGATGCTCGCGATCGCCGTAGCGCACCGGACGAAGACGCAGCGTGCGCCCGGTGCGGAGAACGACGTCGGATTCGAGATATGCGGGATAGGTTTGCATAAGAGTGATCTCAGGACTCAGGACTCAGGACTCAGGACTTAGGACTTAGGACTCAGGACTCAGGACTCAGGACTGAGGACTCAGGACTCAGGACTCAGGACTCAGGACTCAGGACTCAGGACTCAGGACTCAGGACTCAGGACTCAGGACTGAGGACTGAGGACTGAGTGCCACCCGCCCCGAAACGATTTGGAGGGTGAATGGATAACTCAATCCTCAATCCCCAATCCTCAATCCCCAATCCTCAATCCTCAATCCTCAATCCCCAATCCTCAATCCTCAATCCTCAGTCCCCCGTCCTCAATCCTGATCCTCAGTCCTCCGTCCTCAATCCTGATCCTCAGTCCTCCGTCCTCACTCCTCATCCTCACTCGTCAGTCCTCACTCGTCAGTCCTCAGCCCTCTGTCCTCAGTCCTCAGTCCTCAGTCCTCAGTCCTAAGTCCTAAGTCCTCAGTCCTAAGTCCTAAGTCTCAGTCCTCTAAACTACCACAATATTTCTACCTGTTAATTGGTTATAAAACTTCGAGAGATCCTCGTTCGAGAAGTCGTCCCACCCTCCGCACATGTCGTGCTCGACCTGCTGCACGTCGCACGCGAGCGGAAGCGCGTCGACGTCCTGCCGCGCCAGCTGCCAGCGGTTGGCGATCTCTTCGAGCTCGTCGCGCGTGATCTCCGGCCGGCGCCGCGTGATCCAGTTGTACTTCCGCCGCAGCTCGGCGTCGTCGTAGCGCTTGAATCCGCGGCAGAAGACGCCGCGCTCCGCTGCGAATTTGCAGGCCGAGGTCTCGCTGTCGGTATGTTTGAGGAGCTCGGACCGCAGAAGCTGGATCGCATCGTTGCGGTGGATCGACTCGATTTTCGGCTGGGTGCGCGACATGCTCGTTGCCTCCACCGTCATCATCGTCAGATGCCGAACTTCGGGCCGTATCGCGACGCACATCGCCATGTGACATCTGTCATACCCCCGAATGACGAGTGGCGAGACTGTGATCGCATGTTGAAACCGGTCGAGCTGGAAATCGAGCTTTTCTGCCGCGGCATGCGCATCGATCCATCCTGTCACACCGTGGATGACGGGCGCCGCATCGCCCGCACGCGCGCCGGACTCGGCTCCGGCCTGGAGATCGTCATTCCGTCGAGGCCGAAGGCGATCTGGGTGAACGTGCCGGTCGTCGAGCGCTTCGCAACGGAGTCGCCGTTCGTGCTCCACCGGCGCGACGGCGAATACCTGATCGCCGACACGCGCAACGCGACCGAGTACGGCGTCGAGATTCCGCCCGAGCCGGAGTGGTACGGCCGCAAGACGGCGTCGGGCGTCGAGATGTCCCGCATCGGCGTCCTGCAAGGCAACTACCTCGGCGTCTACGTTTCGAATCGATGCCTCTACTGGACATGGTCGCCCTCGGTCGCCTGCAAGTTCTGCACGACGGGAAAGAACGTCGGCGCGGCGGAGGAGTCGCGGAAAAAAGTCGAGGATGTCGTCGAGGTCGCGCGCGCGGCGCGCGAGGAATCGGGATCGGTGTTCACGCACTTCAACACGGGCTATCACTACGAGGACCGTCCCGACCGCGAGATCATTCATGGGCTTCGACAGTGCGAGCCGTTCGTGCGCGCGGTGCGCAACGAAGTGGGCGGATTCATCGGCGTGCAGGCCGTGCCCGTTCCGCGCGGCAACTGGCACGAATACGAAGCGCTCATCGAAGCGGGCACCGATCACTTCTCGTTCTGCTACGAGTTCGAGGATCCCGCGGTGTTCGCGCAGATCTGTCCCGGCAAAGCGGCGACCGTGGGCCAGCACGCGTTCTTCGAAGCGATGGAGCAGACCTCGCGGCTCCTGGGCAAAGGGCGCGTGTCGGGCGAGATCATCGCCGGAGTCGAGCCGATCGAGGCGACGAAGCGCGGCATCGATCGCATCGTGAATGCCGGGGCATTTCCGACCGTCTGCATTTTCCGGCCGACGGTCGGAAGCGAAATGGAGAACACTCCCCCGCCCGATCCCGAGGCGATGAAAGATGTGTTTGCGTACGTGTACGAGGCGTGCCGGCGCGCGTCGATTCCGGTCGGCGTGCTGCCGATCGAGGTCTCGCTCGTCGTGCAGCCGGAGGAAGCGGAGGCGCTCGTCGAACCGACCGTCGGCACGAAGCTCTACGCGCTGCGCAATCGCGTACTGCGCCAGATCGCGAAGCCGTACGTCGCGTGGAAGGGCGCGCACTAACACTTCTCAGGACTCAGGACTCAGGACTCAGGACTCAGGACTGAGTTTTCATCTCCAACACCGGTGAGGCAAAACGGACGAGCGATCGCGGCCCACCCACAGGACTCAGGACTTAGGACTGAGGACTGAGGACTGAGTTTTCATCTCCAACACCGATGAGTCAAACTGGACGAGCATCGCGGCCGGCCTGCACCGGTTCCTCGCTCCGCTCGGGATGACGCGCGCGCCAAACCACAATCTCACGCGCGAGCGCAACTGAGTCCTGAGTCCTAAGTCCTAAGTCCTGAGTCCTCTCAGTCCTCAGTCCTCAGTCCTAAGTCCTGAGTCCTGAGTCCTCTCAACTCTCTCTCCTCGTCCTCGTTTTCTGATCGTGACGCGAATCACTCCGCCACAGGACGCGCGTCATAACGCGACGAGACGTCGCGGCGTAACTTGAGCTCCGTGAGGCGATCAACGAACACGCGCTCGTTCCGAATCGGAATCGCAGCGGTTCTGGCTCTCGCAGCCGCGATCGCCATCATTCCGGAGTGGCGGGCGTCGGGCCTGTCCTGACGCCCGACGCTCCGTCCGGGAGGCCCGCATGAAACTGATTCTCGTTCCGACCGACATGAGCGAGACCGCGGCGCACGCACTCCGCTTCGCAAGCGCGATGGCGCAGCGTCTCGATGCGCATCTTCTCGTCCTCTACTCGGACACGTTCATGCCGCCGTTCGATTTCGGCGCGGCGGCCGCGTTCACGATCCGTCGCGAAGAGCTGATCGACAGCGCGCGCGAGCAGCTCGAGCTGCACGTCGAGCAGAACGTGAACCCCTCGGTTCCGTACGACGCGCGCGTGCTCGCGCAGTCGCCGATCGATGCGATTCTCGAGCAGGCCTGCGACACCGGCGCCGATCTGATCGTCATGGGCACACACGGGCGCGCGGGGATCCGCCGCCTGATCATCGGCTCGGTGACCGAGGCGGTGATCCGGCTGGCGACGGTTCCGGTGATCGCGGTCAACGCGTTCAGCGGCGAGTCGCCGTCGATCGACAAGATCGTAGTGCCGGTCACCTTCGACAGCCCGTCGCTCGAAGCGCTGCGTTACGCGGGCGCTCTCGCCGGCGGCGCCTCGCTCCTGCTCTATCGCGGCATCGAAGGCACGAAGGTGCCGAATGCGATCAACGAAGTGATCGCGATCGAGGACTGGATCCCCCGGGATCTGCGCGGCCGCGCATCGATGAAAATCGTGAACACGCCGATGACCGCCGAAGAAATCGCCGAGTACGCGAAGGTCAACGGCGCGGGGCTCATCGCCGCCGGCGTGCCGTCGTCGCCGCATCTCATCGAGAACCTGCTGCACGTCAGCCCGTGCCCGGTCCTGACACTGAACGAGCGCACGGTGCGCCTGACCGTGCCCGACCGAAAACTGCCGCTCACTGCCGTCGCCGTCTCGTAGGAGGGTCGCCATGTCTCTCGGATTGCCGGGTCAGATCATCGAAATCGAAGGGGCCGTCGCTCTCGTCGATTTCTGGGGAACGCGCAAGCGAGTCCGCGTCGATGCGCTCGACGTGACGGTGATCGCCGGCGACTACATCATCGAACACGAGGGCTCGGCGGTCCGCCGGATTCCGGTCGAAGAGGTCGCCGACACGCTCGGCATGTACGAGGTCGTGCTCTGCGAGGCGGGCGAAGATCCCGTGGCGCGAGAGGCCGCCGCGGAGCTCGCGGTCGAAGAGGAGCTCGAGCTCGTCTGACCATGCGACTCGGAATTCTCACCGCGGGACCCTCTCCCCTGCCGCCGAGCGGCGACCTCTACGAGACGGTCTGCGTCGTCGACGCGAAAATCGCTCCCCCGCCGCCGCGGAATCTCCGCGAACGGGAGTGGCACGATGAGGAGCTCGCCGAGTTTCTTCGCTCGCTCGAAGTCGATTACGTCTTCGCCGCCGGCTATCCGTACATTCTCACGCCGCCGCTGCTGGAGGCGTTTCGCGATCGCGTGATCGTCGTGCAGAACGGCGACCTGATCGAGCGCGATGAAAACGGACGCCGGCGCTGGAGCGGCACCCATCCGGTGCTCGACGCGCTTGTCGCCGGCATGAATTCGACGCGCACGTCGCTCTATTTCGCGACGGAGGACGTCGGCGAAGGGCCGCTGTTCCTCGTCGGGCCCCGCCATTCCGTGCCGGCGGTCGTGCAGGACGCGCTGAAGCGCGGCGACTTCGATTCGGTCTCGACGTACGCGCTTCTGCACAACCGCTGGATGCGGCAGTCGTGGCCCGCGCTGATCGCGCAGGCGATCGGAATTCTCGCCGCCGGCTCGATGAAGATCGTCGGCAACACGGTCTGGGTCGACGGCGCCCCCGGTCCCTGCCGCCTCGGTGAAGCTCCCGATTTTTGCGAGACGGAAATGGACGTTCTGCATCGCATCCCCTCGTCGTGTCCATTCATCGAATCCTGAAGGAGACCTCATGAGCCTCACCGTCATCTGGCAGCTCACGCGCGAATGCGACCTCGGTTGTGAGCATTGCATCATGGTGCCGCGAAAAGCGACGCACGAGCTCACGACGTACGAGGCGTATCGCACGATCGATCAGATCGCGACGGCGAAGCCGGAGCGGTTCGTGATCAGCGGCGGCGATCCGCTCGCGCGCCGCGACATCTTCGAGCTCGTGCAGTACGCGCGGCGGCGCGGCGTGAATCCGGCGGTCGTGGTCAGCCCGACGCGCAAGTTGACGGCCGAGAACGTGAGCAAGCTCCGCACGAACGGCGTGACGAAGCTCATCTTCAGCATGAACGGCACTTCGCCGCAGCGCCACGATGCGATCAGCGGCGCTCCCGGCTCGTTCGCCGCGACGGTCCGTGCGATCCGCTGGGCGCGCGACGCGGGCATCTCGGTCGAGATCAACACGCTCGTCACGTGCGGCAGCGTCAGCGAGCTCGCGGCGATCGCGGAGACGATCGACTCCTTTCACATCGTCGCGTGGAACGTCTACTTTCTCGTGCCCGTGCCGGCGTCGCGGCGCAACGACGGCATCTCGCCGGCCGAGGCGGAGACGGCGTTCGCGGCGTTGTCGGCGATCGCGTCGCTGTCGAAGTACCGGATTCGCGTCGTCGAAGCGCCGCAGTTCCGGCGGTATCTCGTGAAGAAGAACGACTGGGCCGACTTCGCCGGCTACGTCGACAACGCGGAAATCGTCGACGAGGTCGTTTTCGTCACCGCCGACGGCGATGTGCAGCCGAGCGAGTTCCTTCCGCTGTCGGCCGGGAATCTCCGCGAGCAGCCGCTGAAGACGATTCTGCGCTCATCGGATCTGCTCAATGCGCTGCGCGACCGCTCGAATCTCAACGGCAAGTGCAAACGCTGCGAGTACCGCAACAGCTGCGGCGGCTCGCGCGCGCGGGCCTGGGCAGCGACGGGCGATCTCTTCGCTTCCGATCCGCTGTGCGCGTACGAGCCCCCGGCGGCACTCGCTGCAGCGGCTGGTTAGCCCAGCCGGCGCTGCTTCGCCGCTTTCTGCCGGTACATCGCCTCGTCGGCGGCGCGCAGCGCTTCGTCCGGCTTGCCGTTGACCGGCAGGTATGCGTGGCCGGCGGAGAACGTGATCGCCGGTCCGCTTCCGCGCTCGAATCGCAATCGCTCGCGCACCTGCTCGAGGCGTCCGATGATGCCGTCCGGCGCGACGCCGGGAGCCACGACCACGAACTCGTCGCCCGAGTAGCGGACCACGTGATCCTCCGGACGAAAGCTGCCCTGCAGCGCGCGGGCGAAGTGCTTCAGCGCCTCGTCGCCGGCGTGATGGCCGTACGCATCGTTGATCTGTTTGAAATCGTTCAGATCGAAGAAGAGGATCGTCGCACCGCTGTCGAAGGATTTGCGCAGCACCGCCGGAAGCGCGCGGCGATTGAGAAGGCCGGTCAGCGGATCGTGATCGACCAGCTCCTGCAGCACGCTCTGCGCGGCGAGCAGATCGGCGTTCGATTGCACGAGCTCCTGCTGAATCGTGCGGTACAGCGTCAGCACGCAGCCGAGCGCGATGATCCATTCGGCGCCCGTGTCGAACGACGAATACGACGCGAGGAAGAGGCCGATCGATTTCGATTCGTGCCACGGGTTGGCAACGACGCGCGTCGCGTGCGCCGCGGCCTCGCTCATCGCGAGCAGCGCACGGGCGCAGAATCCCGCGGCGAGCCACGGATATCCGGGACGATGGCCGGCGAGGACGAACACCGCGCCGGCGGCGAGCACCGCGGCGATCACGATCGATTCAACGACGCCGAGAACGTCGAGCTTCGTGATCAGGGCGGCGCCGAGCACGGCGAACGCGGCGATCGCGACGGTCCACGTCGCACTCGTGTCGGAGACGCGGCGCGCGCCGGCGGCGAGATACACCACGAACGCCGTCTTGCACGCGATGTATCCGAACATGCAGAGCGCGAAGCCGAGGCGCGTGGCCGGGTTCGTGTACCAGAAGATCACCGTCACCGCGAGCGCGCCGAGGTTCGCGGTCCACGCGTAGAGCCACGGGCGCAGCTCCACGCGTTTGACCGAGCGCGTGAAGACGAAGAAGAAAATCGCGATCGTCAGCGACGATGCGATCTGCGCGGTCGTGCTCCAACGCCAGAGGAGCAGTTCCATGGATGCTGCAATTGTAACCGCGGAGCCCGTTCTCGATCGGCTCGCGGCCGCGACAGAGCCAGCTCGACGTGGCGTTAGGCGCCGATCTTCATCCCCGCGAGGTAGCTGTACAGCTTCCACCGCGCGTTGACGTCGTGCTGCGCGGCCTCGATCTGCTCGGGCGATGCCGTACGGAATCGAGTCTCGCTCTTGAGGAACGCGTCGATCGGACCCTTGATGCCTTTCGAATCGAGCTGCAGCGGCGCATCGCCGTTCTTGATGCGGTTCGGGTTGTAGCGATAGAGCATCCACTGACCGGTATCGACCATCGCCTTCTGATGCTGCATGCCCGTCGCCATGTCGAGGCCGTGCGCGATGCAGTGCGCGTACGCGATGATGATCGATGTCCCTTCGTACGCTTCCGCTTCGATGAACGACTTGAGCGTGTGCTCGTCCTTGGCGCCCATCGCCACGCTCGCGACGTAGACGTTCTCGTACGACATGGCGATGAGGCCGAGGTCTTTTTTCGCCGCCGGCTTGCCGCCGGAGGCGAACTTGGCCACCGCGGCGCGCGGCGTCGCCTTCGACGCCTGCCCTCCGGTGTTCGAATACACCTCGGTATCCAGCACCAGGATCTTCACGTTGCGGCCGCTGGCGAGCACGTGATCGAGTCCGCCGAAGCCGATGTCGTACGCCCAGCCGTCGCCGCCGACGATCCAGACGCTCTTCTTCACCAGGACGTCGGCGATCGCCATCAGCTGCTGCACGTCCGTCGGATCGCTCCTGTGCATGCGCGTCTTGAGCTCGAGCGCGTGCAGGCGATCTTTCAGCTCGGCGACGCGCGCGCGCTGCTCGAGGATCTCCGCTTCGTCTTTTTGCGCGCAGGTGACGATCGCCTCGGCGAGCGATTCGCCGATCGACGGCGCGAGCTTCTTCACGAGCTCCGTCGCGAACTCGCGCTGCTTGTCGATCGAAAGGCGGAAGCCGAGGCCGAACTCGGCGTTGTCTTCGAAGAGGGAGTTGCACCACGCCGGACCGCGCCCTTCGTTGTTCGTCGACCAGGGAGTCGTCGGCAGATTGCCGCCGTAGATCGACGAGCAGCCGGTCGCGTTCGCGACGATCAGCCGGTCGCCGAAGAGCTGCGTCATCAGCTTGAGGTAGGGCGTCTCGCCGCAGCCGGAGCACGCGCCGGAGAATTCGAACAGCGGCTGCTGCAGCTGCTGATGCCGGATCAGTCCCGGATTGATTCTGAGGCGATCGAGCTCGGGGATTCCGAGGAAGAAGTCCCAATTCATCTTCTCGTGTGCGACGAGCGGCGGCTGCGGCTGCATCGCCAGCACTTTCTGGTTCGGCGTCGTCTTGCTCTTCGCCGGGCAGACGTCAACGCAGATCGCGCAGCCCGTGCAATCCTCCGGCGCGACCTGGACGGTGTACGCGAGGCCCGCCCAATCCTTGTGCATCGGCTTGAGCGACTTGAACGACTCCGGCGCGCCGCCTAACAGCGACTCGTCGTACGCTTTGATGCGAATCGCCGCGTGCGGGCAGACCATCGCGCATTTGCCGCACTGAATGCAGCCCGCGCTCTCCCACACCGGGATCTCCACCGCGAGATTGCGCTTCTCGTACTTCGCCGTCGAGGTGGGGAAGGTGCCGTCGCACGGGAGCATGCTGACGGGCACGTCGTCGCCTTTCCCCGCGTAGATTGCGCTTAGTGTCGAGTCCCAAGTCCTGAGGGGCGACAGCCCCGAAGGATCCCCCACGCTCATGCGCAGGGGGTCCGTCGCTTCGCTCAGGACCAAAGGCCGCAAATTCTCCAGCGCCGCGTCGACCGCGCGCAAATTCGTCTCGACGACCTTCTCCCCTTTGCGCGCGTACGTCTTTTTGATCGAGTCGCGGATCGCGGCGAGCGCCTCTTCGGGCGGCATCACGTTCGCGAGCTTGAAGAAGCAGACCTGCATGATCGTGTTGATGCGATTGCCCATGCCGGCTTCGCGCGCGACGCGCGTCGCATCGATCGCGTATACGCGAGCGTTCTTGTCGATCAGCTCCCGGCGCACGCTCGCCGGCAGCTGCTCCTCGGTGCCATTGAAAAGGAAGGTGCCGCCGTCCGCCAGCTTGCCGGCGATGTCGTAGCGGCCGAACAGCGACGGCTGATGACAGGCGACGAAGCTCGCTTTGTCGATGAGATATGTCGAGCGGATCGGCCGCGGACCGAAGCGGAGATGCGAGACGGTCACCGCGCCCGATTTTTTCGAGTCATAGACGAAGTATCCCTGCGCGTAGGCCCCGCTCTCGCCGATGATCTTGCAGCTGTTCTTGTTCGCGCCGACGGTGCCGTCGGAGCCGAGACCGAAGAAAACGGCGCGGACGACGTCGTCGGGCTCGGTGGAAAATGTTGCATCATAATCGATGCTGTTATTCGTGACATCGTCTTTGATGCCGACGGTGAAGTTCTTGCGCTCGTTCTCGAAGACGGCCTTGACCATCGCCGGCGTGAATTCCTTCGACGACAGACCGTAGCGGCCGCCGGTAACGCGAATGGCGCGGCCGCTCTCGCTGACCGCGGCGACGACGTCGAGGTAGAGCGGTTCGCCGGCGCTGCCGGGCTCTTTCGTGCGATCGAGAACCGTGATCGACTTGACGGTGGGCGGGAGCGCGGCGATGAAACGCGCGGTGTCAAACGGCCGGAAGAGGCGCACTTTCAACACGCCGGTTTTCCCGCCGATCGCGTCGACGGTCTCGTGCGCCGTCTCGCAGCCGGAGCCCATCAGCACGATCACGCGCTCGGCGTCGGGCGCTCCGTGATATTCGAACGGGGCGTAGCGGCGGCCGGTGACGCGCGCGAAGCGCTCCATCGTGTCGGCGACGATGCCCGCGCAATCGCTGTAGAAGGGATTGATGCGCTCGCGCGCCTGGAAGAAAACGTCGGGATTCTGCGCCGTGCCGCGAAGGACCGGATGATCCGGCGTGAGAGCGCGCGAGCGGTGATCGAACACGAGCTCGATGTCGATCATCGCGCGGAGCTGTTCATCGCTGAGCAGCACGGCCTTCGCGATCTCGTGGGAGGTGCGGAAGCCGTCGAAGAAATGGAGGAACGGAATGCGCGACTCGAGCGTCGCCGCCTGGGCGATGAGCGCGAAGTCCTGCGCTTCCTGCACGCTCGCCGAGCAGAGCATCGCCCACCCAGTCGCGCGTGCGGCCATGACGTCGCTGTGATCGCCGAAGATGGACAGCGCGTGCGTCGCCAGCGTGCGCGCCGCGATGTGGAACACGGTCGGCGTGAGCTCGCCCGCGATCTTGTACATGTTCGGGATCATCAGCAGCAGGCCCTGCGACGCGGTGAACGTCGTCGACAGCGAACCGGTTTGCAGCGCGCCGTGCACGGCGCCGGCCGCACCGCCCTCGCTCTGCATCTCGATGACGGACGGCACGGTGCCCCACAAGTTGGGCTTCTTCTGTGAGGCCCACTCGTCGGCCCATTCGCCCATCGAAGAGGCGGGCGTGATCGGATAGATGGCGATGACTTCATTGAGAGCGTAGGCGACGCGGGCGACGGCCTCGTTGCCATCGAGCATGGCGGTGTTCATGCTTCGCAAGTTAGCGCCGCGCCGAACAGCGGCCGATGCGCCGGGTCACCCGGGTATGTGATGATGGTCACCCTATGAAAAAACTACCGTTCGTGATCGGCGGGATTGCCGTCGTCGCGCTGCTCGCATTCGCGCTCCTGCACAAGCCGGCGTCGCAAACGCAGGCGCCGGCTTCCGTCGAAGCGACGACCACCCAGGAGCCGGAGCTCGCGGCGGTGCCGCGGACGCAGCTCGCGGCGGCGAAGCAGGAGGTCGACAAGGAATCCGTACTCGTGATCGACGTCCGCGACGTCGACTCCTATGTCGCCGGCCACGTCCCCGGCGCGCTGCAGATTCCGCTGGCACGCATCGAAGGCGAAGTCAATTACCTGCCGCGGGACAAACCGATCCTCACCTACTGCACGTGACCGGCGGAGGAGTCGAGCGCCCGTGCGGCGCTGATCCTCAACAATGCCGGCTTCAAGGCCACCGCGCTGTCAGGCGGATTCCGCGCATGGGCGGATGCCGGATACGCGGTGAAGAAGGGACAGGAGCGCTGATCGCGCCTCCTGAGCCGCGAAGACGGCGAAGGATCTCACAAGGAGATCCTTCCCGTTTCGCGCCCGGAATGCCGCTTCGTGCTTATTTCTTGAGCGTGCGGATGAAGCCGACGAGACCTTTGATCTGATCGTCGGTCAGGCCCTTCGCCTTGTAGTCATGACCCTTCACGCCTTCGGGACCGTCGCTGATGATCGTCGTCAGCTGCGCGTCGGTCTTTCCCTGGACCTCGTCGGATGCGAAGTTCGGGATCTTTTTCATTTTCGCCATCGGCGTGTCGGCCGCTCCGGTCTTCCCGTGGCAAGCGGCGCACTTCGTCTGGAACAGCGCCGCGGCGTCATCCGCCGCGAACATCGGGAGTGAGACAAGGGACAACGCAATGAGAACGATTGTCAGTTTTTTCATCTGGATTCCTCCAGAAGACACGATAGGCGCCGCGAGGGCGCCCATCCATGACTGACAAACGAACGTGATGTGATGAAAACGGGATGCTTATGTGATGCTCGAGATCCTTCGCGTCACTTCTTGGGTGCGAAGCTCCGGATGTAGTTCACGAGCGCGTCGATTTCCGCCTCGCTCAGCTTGCCTTTGTACGACGGCATCTTGTTCTTGCCGTTCGTGATGATTTTCTCGAGGTCCTCGCCGCTCTGCTTCTGCACGTCGTCCGATCCGAGATCTCTGAGGTGCAGGTTCTTGCCCATCGCAGTCTGACCTTTTCCATCGGGACCGTGGCACATGGCGCATTTCGATTTGAAAATCGCCGCGGCGTCGATGTCCGCCGCGTGCGCGGTGGGCATGACGACGAGGGCAACAGCAACACAAAGAACGAACACCGAAAGTCTCTTCATCCATCTCTCCTTCGTAATGGCGTCAGGCATCAGGCGTCAGAGCAGTGAATCGTCTGACGCCCGAGGTCTGGCTGGAAGCTTTACATGCCGCCGCCATTGTGGCAGTCGGCGCAGTTTACGCTCTTCAGATCGCCGATATCGACCGGGTGATTGAACGGTGCGGAGATGTTCCCGGCCGCGAGAACGGTGTGGCAGACATTGCACTCTTTGCTGATCTTCTTGCCGTCCTTGCTGACGTGCTGATCGTCGTGACAGCGGAAGCAGCCGATGGTCTGCATGTGGCCGATGTTGTCGGGGTGCGTACGCCAGTCGACGCGCATCTCGGGGAATCGCGTGGTGGCGAAGATCTCCGTCAACGCCGATGCCGCGCGATCCACCGCCCCTTTCTTCGACTGATAAATTGCCGGATAGGTTTTCTGGTAGTACGCGATCAGGTCGTTCGCGACGCCGCGCTCCCCCTCGGGCGTGGTCTTGTAGTCCTTGACCAGCGCGGCGACCGCCTGCTGTTTGACGAACGGCAGCGAGCGGTCGATCCTGCCGGTGAGGATCGCTTTGTCGACGGCGCGGTCGGGCGAGACGTAGATGTGCGTCGGACGATTGTGGCAATCGACGCAATCCATGACGCGTTTCGGAGCGGTTGCGATCTGCGCGTCGGTGAGCTTGGCGTCCTGTGCCATGTATTCGACGGCCGCTCCGGTGCGGCGATTGCGCATGCGCACCCATGCGATCTTCTGGCGGTGTTCGTCGGTGGCGATGTAGGTGATCTCGTTGGCGATGTTCATGTGCCAGTGAATGCCGCTCATCTGGCCGCCCTGCGGATTGCCGCCGCCGGTGTTGATCAGCATGCGGACCTCGACGGGAGTGTTCGTCTCGTCGTACTGGTAGTGATCGAACACCTTCAGCTGCGCGCCCCAGAATTTCTCCGGCCAGTGGCATTGCTCGCAGGTCTCCTGCGCCGGGCGCAGATTCGCGACCGGCGAGGGAATCGGACGCGGATACTTGTTCGCGATCGTCGCGTAGACCTGATAGGCGCCGGAGAGCTTCGAACGCACGTACCACGTCGCGCCGGCGCCGACGTGACAGCCGACGCATCCGACACGCGCGTGCGGCGAGAGGCTGTACGCCGTGTATTCGGGGCGCATGACCTGATGGCACAGCGTGCCGCAGAACGCGTCGGAATCCGTGTAGTGATAGACCTGATAGCTGCCGAAGACGGTCATCGTGACGAACAGGATGATCGCCACGGTGCTGCCGACGACGGTCAGCCGCGTGCGGTTGTCGTTCAGATCGATCGTCGGGAACTGCGGAATCTCATCGGGAGCCAGCCGCCGCCGCCGGCGGCGCTCGAGCAGCATGCCGGCGATGAACAGCGCGATGCCGAAGATCAGAATCGCCGGCGCGACGAGCCACGTCAGAATCCCCATGTAGGGGTTCGGATGGGACTGCGTCGCGTTGACGTAGATGAGGAATAAGAGATTCGCGAGAGCGACGACGATGATGACCAGCCCAGCCTGACTGACGAGATTGCGCGTCAGGCTGGGCCGCTTGGGTACGTCCGTCACGATGGCTGTTCCTCCGGCGTTGGCGTTACGAGACCGTGCTCCTCATGGAACTGCTCTTTCGACATCTTTCCGTCGAACCATGCGAGGTTCATCGGGTACACATCGGGGTCGAAGATCACCTGATAGAAGTGCCAGACCAGAATCGCCAGCGTGGCGAGGATCGCCTCATAGAAGTGAATCGTCGTAGCAATGTCCACCCACCACCGGGGAATCCACGTGGCGACATCGACAGCGTACCAAATTACGAGGCCGGTGATCGCCATGACCAGCGTTCCCCACATGCCGGCCCAGTACTCCATCTTCTCGGCGTAGCTGAAGCGTCCGAACTCCGGCTTCTCCTTGGTGAGGCCGAGGTAGTAGCGGAGGACCTTGAGGATGTCGCGGCCGTCCTTGAAGCGCAGCCACAGATCGGCGAAGAGCCTGCGCCCGTCTTTCGTGAAGAGCAGGTAGCCGGCGTGGTACACGCCGAGGGCGATGAGAATGATCGCCGCCACGCGGTGCGTGATGCTGCGGATCGTTTCGCTCACGAACATCCGGCCTAACAGCGACTCCGGCCACGCGAGGGCGAAGCCGCTGATGACCAGCGTCGTGAAGCTGAGGAAGAGGACCAGGTGCTGGATGCGCTGATTCGGATTCATCCGCACGACGACGCGGTCGGGCCGCCGGCGCGTCAGCTGGACCTTGCGGAACCAGATGAGCAGGTTGTGTGCGAGCATGAAGCCGATCGTGGCGATGATCAGCAGGATGTAGATGCGGCGGATCCACGTGTTGAGCATCGCCGGAAAGTCGCTGACGTCCGTCTTCGTCATGTGGATCTTGCCCTGCGTGAATTTGTCCGGCGCGTTCGGATGACATTTGCCGCAGGTCTTGTTCAGGTTCACCGGATTGATCGCCGATTTCGGATCGGATGACGGCCGGATGTCGTGTGCGCCGTGGCAGCTCGCGCAATCGGCGGCCACGGTCGAGCCCATCTGCCGCGCGAGACCGTGATAGCTCGCCTCGTAGGTGGTGACGCGATTGCCGGGGACCGCGAACTCCTGCGTGAGGCGGACTCCTTCGTGGCAGTGGATGCAGCTGGCGCGCGGGCCGCGGACCGGGTCCGCCGTTTTGGCGATCGTGTGAATGCCGTGGCAGTCGGTGCAGACCGGCGCGCTCCAGTTGCCATGCGCCAGCGCTTTGCCGTGAATGCCGTCGCCGTATTGCGCCGCGATCGCCGCATGGCATTTGCTGCATGTGCGTGCGACGTTGAACTTGAAGATGCCCGATTGCGGATCGTTCGCCGGCCGCACCGCGTGGTAGTCGTGGCAGTCGGTGCAGACCGCGGCCTTCGTCGAGCCGTTCGCCACCGCGCGTCCATGCACGCTCTGCGTGTACGAGGCGACGGGCTGCGCGCTGAGTCCGGCCTTCTCCATCGTGAATTTCTGGGCGTGGCAGGTCGCGCATGTGCCGGGGATGTTCACGTGTGCGGTTCGCGAGGTTTTGTCGGAGGAAGGAAGAATGTTGTGCGCCGGTCCATGGCAGTCGACGCACGTCGCGCCTTTTGCGAAGCCGCTCTTCAGCGCTTTCGCGTGCAGGCTGCTGTCCCATGCGGCGACGGCGTCCGCGTGGCACGCGGCGCACTGCACGGCCTTCGGCTTCGTCTCGTGCGGGACCGCCGTGACGTCCGCGTGGCAGTTGGTGCAGTCGAGCGCGCTGTGAATCGACGCGCCGAATTTCTTCGCGTCGATCGTGTCGTGGCACGCGAGACAATCCTCGTTTTTCAACTGCGCCGCTGCGGTCGACGCAACCAGGAGAACCATCGCGCCGAAAAGGATTCGCATTCTCATGCTCACAAGGTACGGCGGCGCCTCGATCGCGGGGATGGAGCGAGTCACGCTTGCTGTGTGACCGAACGCACGTTCGGTTGTGTCGGGGTCAGGTCTGCCCTTCGTCTTTTTTTCTACCGATTGTGGAGTGATAACGGGCAAGAGCTCCCTTCAAATCGGAATTCGAGCTCAGCACGGCATCGCACCGCCGGACGAGGCGGGTTACGTGGCTCGTCCCGCGAAGGCGGAGGGCGGCAGCGATCTCGCGGCCCTTCAGATGGGCATCATTCCAGGCGAGCCATGCAGCGAGCATGCGCGGCAAACCGCCGTGACCTTCGCGAATCCGGCGTTCCGGAATCGAAAGAAGCTCTGCGACGCCGCGCACGATCGCATCGATCGATGTCTGCCGAATGTCGCTCTGAAGCCTGGGATGCTCTTTTGACCGCGGCTTCACAGCGATTCGCTCGCGGATCTCATCGATCCATTCGCTGCGCCCGAGATACACCTGGCCGACGACCGCATCCCACAACCGCGCATCGCAGCCAATCGCGCGATCGACGAACGCGCGGTACTCGGATCGCGCCGCATCTCGATTTCGGCCAAACGGGGCGAGAGCGTCGTCCACCGCGAGCCATTCCGGCGCGGCAACCTCACCCAGGACCGCTCGATGGCTGCTCCACTGGTAGTCATCGGGCCGCGAAGTCATCCGAGCGCGGACGGGATTCAGCACGACGTAGCGCAAGAGCTCGAGGAAATACGCCTCTTTGTCGACGAGAAAAGACCTGAACCGAGCCTGAAACAGATGCCCGACCCGCCGGTGGCGCTGATTGAATCGAAGCGAGAACCGGCTGTTCAACCAATGCATCCCGCGCGAGAGCTCGGGCCACGTCAGCTCGAGGACAAGATGATAGTGGTTCGGCATGAGCACATAGGCGGGAACGATCCAGCCGAATCGCTCGACGGACTCGCCAAGCATTTCGAGGAACGACCGGCGGTCGTCATCGTCCGCAAAGATCAGCTGCCGATTGTTTCCGCGCGCGGTGATGTGCCAGAACGAGCCGGGATATTCGAGTCGAAGCGGTCTTGACATAGCGACCGAGGCTACCTCGGCCAGCGTCGAATCGAGGGGTTATCTACCCGGCGTAGAAAAAAGGACGAAGGGCAGACCTGACCCCACTACTTCAGGCGCAGGACGAGGTTGCTTGCGCCCATCGCCACGCCGTCGATCGACGCGGAGGGCGAGCCGGGCTCGCGCGTCGCGGCGTCGCCGTCGCGGTCGATGCGCGCTTCGAGGAACACACGCGCTGGAGGCACGCCGCCCATCATCACATCCTCGGGACCGAGCGAAAACTTCACCGGGAAGCTCGTGACGTCGAGCCGCTTCGCGAGAACGGGATGACCCTTGCGAGATTCATCGCGCGCGATCACGAACACGATCGCCGGCCCCTTCACATTCGCCTCGATCGTCCCGCTGATCGTCGTCGCGCTCAGCTGCGGCTGCGGCGCCGCGTTGGCGTCGTTGCGAGCGAAGAAGAAAAAGATGAATGCCGCGGCGATGCCCGCCGCCGCGCCGATGATGAATCCCGTCGCCGCCCACTGCTTCGGTGTCTGTGTCACTTGCTCACTCCTTTGGTGCTCTTGATGAGCTGCTCCGCGTTCGCGGCCCCGTGCGGAGCGCGATATTCGTTGTTGTGCGAGACCATGAGACGGCTTCCGTCGAAGACGCCGCTGCGCGTCATCGTGCCCTCGACGACGACTCCGATTCCTTCGCGGAACATCTGCGGAGGAACGCTGTGCGTTTTGACGTGCACGGTCGACTTGAGATCGGTGACGTCGAACTCGACATTCGACGACGTCGTGTTCGAAACGACCGAGCCTTTTTTCACGAGACCGCCTAACCGAATGGACGCGCCGTACGCTTTATCGCCGGCGTGCAGCAGATCCGACGGCGACCAGTAGTAGACGAGGTTGTTGCCGATCTTCCCCACCGCGATGAACGCGAACGCGGTTGCGGCAACCAGAAGGGCGATGACGACTGCCCATCGTGATTTCACTTGACCCCCCGGTTCTGCACGAACGTGCGCGCGGCATAGCCGAAGATCACCAGTGCCGAAATGATGTACGCGGCCCAGACGAAGGCCCAGCCGCCGGTAACGACTCCGTTCATGCGATCTCCTCCACGACTTCCAGCGCGACCGGCGGCGGCGCGATCTCATGCTCCAGCTGTAGCGCCGCTGTCCTCGCGCGAACCGCGATCACCGCGCCGATCACGAGCAGCAGCCCGGCGAAGTTCGTGAACCACGGAATCAGAAACTCGCGCGATACGCTCGAGAGCGTCGACTGCTGCTGGTGCAGCGAGTTCCACCACTTCACCGAGAAGTAGACGATCGGCACGTCGACGTAACCGATCACCGTTGCGACCGCGGACCAGGTCGCGCGCTTCATCGGATCCTCGACGAAGTGCCGCAGCGCCGCGATGCCGAGGAATGCCGTGAGCAGCACCGCGACCGTTGTCAGGCGCGGATCCCAATCCCACCACACGCCCCACGTCGGCTTCGCCCAGATCGCGCCCTGCACGGACAGAAGGAAGCAGAGCACGACCGCCATCTCGATCGATGCTTCGAGCCGGTGGTCCCACGCCCATCGTCCGGTCACGAGAAACGCGATTGCGCAGCCGAACGCGAACGTGAGAACGAGGAGTGCGGACCATGCCGTGGGCACGTGCACGTACAAAATCCGCTGCACGTTTCCCATGTGCTCCTCGGGCGGCGAGATGGCGAGGCCGTAATACGACCCGGCCGCGAGCAGCAGCGCGCCGAGGATGACGGTTGCGAGTGGAAGTTTGCGGCTCATGACGATGCAAACGATACGGTCGCAAAACCGCCCAGACCGCGCCGCGAGTCACGAACAGCTGTGACGCGAGTCACCCGACGCCGGTGCTCCGGGGCATGGTTGCACTCGTGTGTCACGCCCTACCGTGTTGCACGTGGACCAATGTGAAAGGAGTACCTCCATGGCACTCAACCCGCGCCGCATGTTTCTCGTCGTGATGCTCGCCCTCGTCGCAATGCCGCTCGTAGCGGCCGATCGCAAGCGCGCATCGACCCCGACGACTCCGGGCCCGAAGAAGTATTCGGCCTCGCAGAAAGAGTATTACCTCTCTCCGAACGACATCTCGTACGTTCGTCCGGGCCTGACGATCACGGTAAATTCGGTCACCATCGGGGCCGACCGGAAGCCGGTGGTCGACCTGTCGATTACCGACAACCTCGGCCAGCCGCTCGATCGTCTCGGCAAGACCACGCCGGGCGCGATCTCCATGAGTTGGATCCTCGCCTGGTACAACCCGGCGACGCGGCAGTACACGAACTACGTCGTGCGCACGGTCACCGCGGTGCCCACCAGCCCGAACGCCGGCAAGACGGCAACCCAGGCATCCACCGACTCGGGCGGCAAGTGGGTCGACCTCGACACCGGCCACGCGACGTACACGTTCGGAACTGTGCTGCCGTCAGGCTTCGATCAGACGAAAACCCACACGCTTGCGATCTACGCCACGCGCGCAATGGGTGCCGTTCCGGGCATCGACCCGTCACTCGCGAAGAACTACTACGACAACGTGGAGTACGACTTCCGCCCCGACGGGCAGAAAGTGACCGACACGTGGGACAAGATCAACGAGGCGGCGAGCTGCAACAACTGCCACGATCCGCTCTCCGCGCACGGCGGTTCACGCCAGGACGTCAAGCTCTGCGTCACGTGCCACCAGCCGCAGACGAGCGACCCCACAAGCGGCAACACGGTCGACTTCAAGGTGATGATCCACAAGATCCACGACGGTCCGAATCTGCCGAGCGTGCTCGCCGGCAACCCGTACCAGATCGTCGGCTATCAGAATGCGGTGTCCGACTTCTCCGGCACGACGTTCCCGCAGGACATCCGCAATTGCGCGAACTGCCACGAAGGCACCGATCCGAAGAACAAACCGACGCAGGCGCTCGTCTATCTCACGAATCCTTCTCGCGACGCGTGCGGCTCGTGCCATGACGACATCAACTGGACGACCGGCGCGAACCATCCGGCCGGCGCCCAGGCGAACGATCTCGCATGCGCGACCTGCCACATCCCCGACAGCGGCCAGGAATGGGACGCGTCGGTCAAAGGCGCGCACCTGCTCCCGCAGGATTCCAAACAGCTCCAGGGAATCAAGGCGACGATCGTCAGCGTAAGCAACTTCAAAGCCGGCCAGAAGCCGACCGTCGTCTACAAGCTGACGAACAGCGACGGCAGCTTCATCGACGGCAGCAAACTGGCAACCTTCTCGCCGATCTTCGCCGGTCCGACCTCGAACTACGGGCCGAACTACCGCGACAACGCGGTCAACAAGGCGACGTTTGATGCGACCGCCGGTACGACGACCTACACATTCGCCGAGGCGCTTCCAGCCAACGCGAGCGGAACGTGGGTCGTCTCCGCCGACATCCGTCGCAACGTCACCCTGAAGCGCGCGGATGGCCAGGCCGACATCGCCTATCAGGAATCGACGATCAATCCGATCCAGTACGTCGCGGTCACCGGCACGGTGACTCCGCGCCGCACCGCGGTCACGCTCGCGCAGTGCAACACCTGCCACGACGCGCTCTCACTGCACGGCGGTCAGAGAAACACGACCGAAGAGTGCGTGATCTGCCACAACCCGACCGCGGACGACAGCAGCATGCGCGGCGCCAGCAACGGCGCACCGGAATCGATCTCGTTGCAGCGAATGGTGCACCGCATCCACAGCGGCGACACGCTGACGCAGGACTACACGATCTACGGCTTTGGCAACAGCAAGAACACGTTCAACGACGTGACGTTCCCCGGCGACCGCCGCGACTGCGCCAAGTGCCACGCTGGAACCGCGTACACGCTCCCGCTGCAGCCCGGCATCGCCTCGGTGACCACTCTGCGCGATTACTTCTCGCCGCAGGGTCCGGCCACGGCCGCATGCCTCGGTTGCCACGACAACTCCGACGCAGCCGCGCACGCGTACCTGAACACCGCGTCATTCCCCGGAGCCACTCAGGGCGCCGAGGCGTGTGCAACCTGCCACGGAACCGGAAAAGATTGGGACGTCGCCAAGGTGCACGCTCGATAACGAAAGCGGGTCTCGATAGGAGACGGCAATGCGAAAACTCCTCCTCCCGCTTCTGATCGCGATCGCTCCAGTGGTCGCCGCCGGCCAGCAAACGCCGGCGGCGGCCGCTCCCAAAGCGGACGATCAGCCGGCGGCATCCTGCAGCGACTGCCACGCCGACCAGGCGAAAGCGTTCGAGTCGAATCCGCACGCAGCACTGTCCAAAGCGAAAGGTGCGGTCCCGAATGCAGTCTGCGAGTCGTGTCACGGCAGCGGCACGGCGCACATCGAAGGCGGCGGCGACAAAGAGAAGATCTTCGTCCCGCGCGGCCGCGCCGGAGCCGACAAAACCTGCCTCACGTGCCATGACAAATCGACCGACCGCATCTCCCGCCACAGCGGCATGCATGCGAATTCGGCGACCGTCAACTGCCTCACCTGCCACTCGATTCACGCGTCCGAGCCGAAGAGCGAACACCTGCTCGTCAAAAAAGAGGTCGAGCTCTGCAACACGTGCCACGCAACGGAGGTCGCCGGCTTCCGCAACAAACCGTACGCCCATCGCCTCGGCACCGGCACGATGACGTGCACGTCCTGCCACGAGCCGCATGGCCGCTTCGGCAGAGACAGTCTTAAACAGACGGCCGCGGGCGAGATCGCCTGCGTCGGCTGCCACTCCGACAAGCGCGGGCTCTACGTCTATCCGCACGGCGCGAACTCGGTCGGCGACTGCACGAGCTGCCACGAGACGCACGGAAGCTCGAACCCGATGCAGCTCAAACGGGCGACCGTTGCACAGCTGTGCATCGAGTGCCACTCGCCGATCGGCGAGGTGGCGACGCTGGCCTCACAGCCGCCGTCGTTCCACAACCTCTCGCTCGCGCGTTATCAGAACTGCACGACCTGCCACATGGCGATCCACGGCTCGAACCGCGACCCGCAACTGCTGAAGTGAGGAGATGAACATGCGCCGAATCCTGATCACGATCCCGCTGCTCCTCCTCGCTGCCGCAGCGCAGGCGGAATTCATCCCCTTCTCGGCGGAGATCGGCTATCGCTGGACCAGCGTCAACGGCAACGACCTTCTGTATCGCACGCAAATCAACGAGCGCAGCGGACTTCTGCTGCGGACCTTCAGCCTCACGACTCCCGAGCTCCGCATCGACGGAACCGATTTAGGCAACGGACCGGCCAGCGCGCTGCGCATCGAAACGACGAACAGCAACCTCTATCGTCTGCGCATCGGCTATCGCACGATGGATGCGTTCAGCGCGCTGCCGAATTTCGCGAATCCCCTGCTCGACCAGGGCGTGGTCGTCGGACAGCACACGTTCGATCGCTCGCGCACCATGGTCGACGCCGACCTGCAGTTCCTGCCGACCGGCAGGATCTCGCCGTTCATCGGCTACTCGTACAACGGCAACAGCGGGCCGGGAACGACGACGTACTTCGTCGGGCAGAACGAATTCCAGATGCTGCAGTCGCTCAACGAGCGCAACAATGAATTCCGCGCCGGCGCGACCTTCAACTTCTCGTCGGTCTACGGCGAGGTGACGCAGGGCTGGCGGCGTTACCGCGGCACCGAAGATCTGACCCTCGCTCCGGCCGCCGGCAGCGGCAACAATCTCACTCCGATCCTCGGCGTGCCGGTGACGGCCGATCAGATCACCAGCTCGAACACGAGCACGGTCAACACTCCTTTCACGAATGTCTACGTCGCCGGAAAGCCGTGGCAGCGCGTGAAGCTGATCGGCAACTACTCGCGATTCAGCGCGACCTCCGATCCGAACGGACTGGAAGACCTCACCGGCACGTTCGTGTCCTTCCCGCTGCTCCGCGATTTCTCCGGACTCAATGAAACCGTCGACGGCCGCGCGAAGAACACCACGTGGCGCGGCGGCGCGCGCGCGGAGGTCTCGATCTCCGACGGCGTCGATTTCGTCGGCGGCTGGCAGCGCGATCACCGCGAGCTCGACGGCACGGCCCTCATCAACGACATCTATCTCTCGACGGTCACGTTCAACGGACTCGACAAGCAGGACGTGCAAACGGTGCTCAATTCGTCGAACGCGCTCTCACGCGATGAAGACACATGGAGCGCGGGCGTTCAGGCGCGCGCCTTCGGGCCCCTCGCCGTGCGCGCCGAATACCGGCAGACGAGTCAGAGCATCGACCTCTCGCCCGACATCTCCGAGATCGTGGTTCCGGGCAACAGCCAGGGCGGCGTGTTCGATCGCCGCGTGAGAACGTTCGACACCGGCGCCACATTCGCGCGGAACGGCTTCACGGTCGGCGCATCGTGGCAGGGCGACCGCGCGAACGTCCCCGTGTTTCGCACCGACTTCATCGATCGCGACCGCTATCGCGGCCGCGCCGCATGGACGTCGAAGAAGCAGCTCGTGTCGATCGGCATCGCGGCCGAGCAGACCGGCCAGAGCAACCATCTGTCGGACATCGGCTTCGACAGCCTGCTGCGGCAGTACATCGGCGACATCGAGATCGCACCGGTCTCGATCCTTCGCCTGCGCGGCTCGCTGTCGCGGTATCGCGCGAACACGTCGATCCTCACCCGGCAGCCGCAGGACTTCTCGACGCTCGACACATTCCACAAAGAGAACGGCCTGTCGCGCGAGGGCGGCTTCGCGCTGCTGCTGAAAAAAGTCTCGTTCGATGCCGATCTCACCCGCTTCACGAACGAGGGCAGCATTCCCTTCACGCTGAACCGCTACCGCGTGCGCACGACGTTCGACGTCAAAGCGCACACCGGCCTCGCGTTCGAATGGTCGAAGGACAAGTACAACCAGGCGGACACGCTCGACGGCGCATTCAGCGCCGATCGGTACGGCGTGTTCGTTCGCTGGAACCCCTGATCTCGCCAGCGGCGAGCGGCGAGCGGCGAGCGGGATGTTCCGCTCGCCGTTTTCTTTTTCCACTCGCGCCGAGATTCAACATTTCAGATTTCAAAATGAAAATGAAGAATGCTGAGAACCACGCCATTTTCCTTTTCAATTTTTCATTTGAAATTTGAAATTCGGCTCGTGGCCGACGCAAGGATGCCTCCGATCGCCGTTCCCTTTCCCACTCACGGCGAAATTCAAAATTTCAAATTTCAAATTGAAAATGAAAAATGAACAACCCACCCATTTTTCATTTTCAATTTTTCATTTGAAATTTGAAATTTCGCCTCCTACGGGATGTATCTCCGCGTCGGCACGCCCTCCGATTTGTTGATCGAGAGCTCCGCGAGAATGCGCGTCAGGCGCCGGCCTTCGTCGTCGGTCTTCTCGTACGTCTGACACAGCATCTGCAGATACCGCGGCGGAACCTCGGCCGACACCGTGAAGCCGTTGATCGGCTGTTCGGGCCGCGTCGTCTCGGAGATCTGCCAGTCGCCGTTGAGCATCTGGCACCGTCGATAGCGTCCGGTTTTTCCTTCGATGTGCACGTACGGTCCGACGGGCGGCAAGCCGTTCCAGTTCGCGCGCTGCTCCTCGATCGCTTTGAGGACGAACGTGGCGATGAGGTGATGCATGACGCGATCGGAGTCGCCGACGCTCTCGGTAATCCTCGCGCCGATCTCGTACGTGCTCTTCGCCCCCTGCTTCGCGCCGAAAACCTGGATCACGCAGCGCGTGATCACGCACCTCAGCTGGATCGTCTCGCCTTCCCATTCGATGCGCAGCTCGTGCGTCGACGCCGGCTGCACGCGCGTCGTGCCGAGCAGGCGCGCGCCGCCGATGGCGAGATCGAGCAGCGCGACCGGCTGGCCGCTCAGGCGCCCGGGAATCGGATGTTCGAAGTGTACGCGCTCGAATTCACGCTTGACTTCGTGAAATTCGTGGCGATGACCCACGAAAAAAGTATACCGGTCCGAGGCCTACGGAGGTGTGATCGGGGACAACTCGGTCAGGATGCTCTTCGCGATCGCCGGGATCAGCGTCTTGTCGTCGGCTGCCCCTCGAGTCATGACGACGAGGATCAGCTTGCGCCCGGACGACAGCTCGATGTAAGCGGCGTCGTGCCGCACATCATTTGTCCAGCCCGCCTTCGACCATTCCTTCGAACCCGGCGGCAGCGACTCGCCGATGAACTCTTTGACCTGATTTTCATCGGCACGCAGCGGATCGAGCGGCCGCGCGAGCAGCGCCATCATTGCATCGCTCGCCTGCGGTGACACCGCCTGCCGCCTCACGATCCACAGCAGCAGCGAGGCGAACGAGTTCGCCGTCGCTCGATTGCGGTTCGGCAAACCGGCGCCGCCGAGGACCTGCACGTCGCGGCCGTACGGGCCGAAGCTCCATGGTTTCGACATCGCGCTGATGTCATAGCCGAGAGAGTGGAAGTATTCGTTGGCGACGCGGCGCTTCGCGATGAAGCGGTCGAGCGCGCGGCCCTCGAGCTCCGGCCCGCTGCACGTGTCGGTGATCGTGTCGACGATGAACGCGGTCGCGTCGTTGTCGGAGATTTCGATCATCTGCTGCAGCGCGCGCGGCACGTCGGGGTCGTTCTGCTTGTTCTGGTGAAACGTCTCCACCATGAAGAAGAGCTTGATCACCGACGCCGGATAGAACGGCGCGTCGCCGTGGTAGTCGGCGCGCGACATCACGTCGGACTTCGTGACGTCGATGATGCTCATGGCAAGATTGTCGGCCGTGAGCTTCGGGTATGCCTTGAGCGTCGCGTCGGCCGTGCGGCGAAGCGCGGCGTCGAGCGACGGATCGCTGGGCAGCTGGAGGAATTCGCGGAAGTTGGCGAACGCCGGCGCGGCGAGGAGGAGTGTGAGGCCAAGGACGAAGCGAATGCGCATCCGCGCATTCTAACGATCAAAGCTCGAACGGCTCGTGCCACTTCGGCACATCGCGGTTGGGCGGGTGGTTCTCGTTCAGCGCGTTCACAGCTTTGATGGACTCGTCCCGGGTGAGAGCGGCGGATTCTCGATGAGATCGCGCAGCCAGAGACGCTCTTCAGCTGTCGGGTCGGGAAAATCGGGCAGCTCTCTATCGGTTGAGCTCATCGAAGAGTTCGAATTGCGTCAGCCGCGAGCGCCCCAGCGCCTGCATCGCGAATCCTCCGGCGAGGGCGAATCGGATTTTCTCCCGCTCGAAAAACCGTGTCAGGTCACGGAGCAGCGCGCCGTAGTCAGGCAATTCAACTGCGGAGCCATCGGCGAATGCGATCCGCGACCTTCGCCGGCGTGAAGCCGAGGTGGTCGGCGATCGTCTCGTACGGCGCGGAGGCGCCGAAGCGATCGATCCCGATCACCAGCGCGTCGCGGTTGACGTACTTGTACCAGCCCGAGGAGCGGCCGGCCTCGATCGCGACGACGCGGCTGCGGTCGCCGAGCACGCCGTTCTGATAGTCAATATCTTGACGATCGAAGAGATCGAGGCACGGCGCTGAAACGACGCGCGCCCGTTTGCCCTCGCCGCGCATCAGCTCCGCCGTCTTCACCGCCAGCGGCACCTCGGAACCCGTCGCGATGATCGTGAAGTCGCCGTCGCGATAGTTGTCGAGCACGTACGCCCCGCGCCAGACCTCGTGCGGATCGAAGCTCGCGCCGTGCACGATCGGGTCGAGCTTCTGCCGCGTGAACACGAGGATCGTCGGCCCTTCGCCCTTCCCCACCGCCCACGCCCACGCCATGGCGGTCTCCGCGCCGTCGGCCGGACGGAAGAGCGTCATGTTCGGAATCAGCCGCAGCGACCAGAGCTGCTCGATCGACTGATGCGTCGGGCCGTCTTCACCGAGGAAGACGGAGTCGTGCGTGTAGACGAAGATGGAGGGGATGTCCATCAGCGCGGCCAGGCGAATCGCCGGACGCATGTAGTCGGAGAAGATCAGGAACGTCGATCCGAATGCGCGCCACGATCCGTAAAGCGTTAGGCCGTTGACCTCCGCGCCCATCGAGTGCTCGCGGACGCCGAAATAGAGATTGCGTCCCTTGAACGCTTCGAGCGGCGGCGGGTCTTTCGGATCTTCCTTCGATCGGACGATGTTCGTCGTCTCTTTGATGTTCGTCTTCGTCGACGTCGACAGATCGGCCGCGCCGCCGATGAAAAACGGCGCAATCTCGGCGAGCTTCTGAATCACCTGACCGGAGAGATCGCGCGTCGCCGCCGCTTTTTCGCTCTTCCCGGCTTCGACGAGCTGCATCTCGTATCCGTCGGGCAGCGTGTGATTCCAGTAGCGGTCCCACTCCGCCGCGCGCTGCGGATCGCGCTCGCGCCACTCGGCCATTCCCTTGTCCCATTTCTTGTGTTCGCGAACGAGTTTCTTCGTTTTGCGCGCGAACTCCTCGCGCACTTCGTCGGGCACGTAGAACGCCGGCTCCTGCGGCCAGCCGAGCGCCGCTTTGGTCGCTTTCACTTCGTCGACGCCCAACGGCTCGCCGTGCGCGCGCGAGGTGCCGTGGAACTTCGGGCTGCCCCAGCCGATCACCGTTCGCGCCATGATGAGCGACGGTTTGTCGGTGACCTTCTGCGCTTTCCTGATCGCTTTGCGGACGGCGGCGCGATCGTGTCCGTCGATCGACTGCACGTGCCAGTGCACCGCCTCGAACCGCTTCTTCACGTCGTCGGTGAACGAGAGGCGCGTCTCGCCGTCAAGCGAGATGTAATTGTCATCGTAGAGATAAATGAGGTTGCCGAGGCCGAGCTGGCCGGCGACGGAGGCGGCTTCGGAGCTGATGCCCTCCATCAGATCGCCGTCGGAGCAGATGCAGTAAATCCAGTTCGACACCGGCTTGAACCCGTCGCCGGTGTTGAATCGCGCGGCCATCATCTTCGACGCGATTCCCATCCCGACCGCGTTCGCGAATCCCTGGCCCAACGGCCCGGTGGTCACTTCGATACCGGACGCGTGACCGTACTCGGGATGTCCCGCGGTCTTCGATCCCCACTGCCGGAACGATTGCAGCTGCTCCATCGTCATGTCGGGATAGCCGGTGAGATAGAGAAGCGAATAGAGCAGCATCGACGCGTGGCCGGCAGAGAGCACGAAGCGATCGCGGTCCTGCCACTTCGGCGCTTTCGGATCGTGGCGGAGAAATTCGGTCCACAGCACGAAGGCCATGTCGGCCATGCCCATCGGCGATCCGGGATGTCCGGAATTCGCTTTCTGCACGGCGTCGACGGCGAGAAAACGAATCGTGTTGACGCAGAGCTCTTCGAGCTTGTCCTTCCCGCCGAGCTTCGGTTCATTCGACGCCTCGGCGGCTTCGATTGCGGTGCTGGCTTCCTGTGCGGCGCTGCTCATAGCTGCCTCCCGACCCGGCGAGCGGCGAGCGGCGAGCAGGTGCGTTCGAATGGCGCGCCCGCT
>DATIZY010000181.1:0-2186 GCA_035516895.1 Thermoanaerobaculia bacterium
CGGACAACCGACAACCGACAACCGACAACCGACAACCGACAACCGACGACCGTTAACCGGTAACCATCACGGAAACCTCGGAAACTTCTTGAACTCCGGCTTGCGCTTCTCGACGTACGCGTTGCGCCCTTCCTGCGCCTCTTCCGACATGTAGAAGAGCAGCGTCGCGTCGCCGGCGAAATCGAGCATGCCGATCTCGCCGTCGCAATCGGCGTTCATCGCGCGTTTGAGGCAGCGCAGCGCCATCGGCGAGAGCGCGAGCATCTCGCGGCACCACTTCAGCGTCTCTTCTTCGAGTTTGTCGAGCGGAACGACGGCGTTGATGAGCCCCATGTCGAGCGCCTGCTGCGCGTTGTACTGGCGGCAGAGGAACCAGATCTCGCGCGCTTTCTTTTGTCCGACGATGCGCGCGAGATAGCCCGATCCGAGACCGCCGTCGAACGATCCGACCCTGGGGCCGCTCTGGCCGAAGCGCGCGTTGTCGGCGGCGATCGTCAAATCGCAGACGACGTGAAGCACATGCCCGCCGCCGATCGCATATCCGGCGACCATCGCCACAACCGGCTTCGGCAGGCTGCGAATCTGTTTGTGCACGTCGAGAATGTTGAGCCGAGGCACGCCTTTCGAGTCGACGTAGCCCGCTTTACCGCGCGTCTTCTGATCGCCGCCCGAGCAAAACGCCTCTTTGCCTTCGCCCGTGAGGATGATGACGCCGATGTCCGCGTCGTCGCGCGCCATGTCGAAGGCCTGCTTGAGCTCCTCGACCGTCAGAGGGCGGAACGCGTTGCGCACCTGCGGCCGGTTGATCGTGATCCTGGCAATGCCATCTTCGGTTCGTTCGTACTTGATGTCGGTGAATGGATGAAGGGATTTCCACATGGCCCGCATTGTATTCACAGAGGCACGGAGGGCACAGAGATTGGTGAATGTATCCTCGTGGCGTGCAACTCGAGGTCTACAAGTTCGGCGGCGCCGCGGTCGGCACGGCTGAGGCGGTGCGAATCGCCGCGGAACACGTGCGCCGCGCGCGCTCGCGGCTGATCGTGGTCGTCTCCGCGATGCAGGGCATCACCGATCTGCTGCTCGACTCGGCGCACAACCCGTTACGGCCGCGCGACAAAGAATTCATGCGGCGCCACCTCGATCTCGTCCGCGAGCTGATGCCGAAGCGGAAACAGCTCGTTCGCGAGATCGAGGAGTCCGCGCGCGAGCTGCGCGCGATGTGCGAGAGCGTCGCCATCCTTCGGGAGCTCACTCCGCGCGCGTCCGACGCGATCGTGGCGCGCGGCGAGCGGCTGATGGCGCGCATCTTCGCGTCCTACATCGGTGCCGAATACATCGATGCAACGGAGCTCATCGTCACGGACCGGCACGGGTGGCCCGATTTCAAGAGACGAATCACCACGAAAACGCCGAAGGTCGTCGTTCCCGGCTACATCGCGTGCGGCCCCGACGGCGAGGTGACGACGTTAGGCCGCGGCGGCTCCGATTTCTCCGCGGCGATCCTCGCGCGCAGCTGCGGCGCGCAATCGGTCACGCTCTTCAAGGAAGTCGACGGCCTGATGACCGCCGATCCGAAAAGCGTCCCGAACGCGCGGCTGCTCGAGCAAGTGCACTACCGCGAGGCCGCCGAGCTCGCGTTTTACGGCGCCAAGGTCCTGCACCCGCGCACGATGATCCCGCTCGTCGATCGCGGCATTCCGCTCTTTCTGCGCAACAGCTTCGATCCCGAATCGCGCGGCACGCGCATCGCCGGCGACGTCCAACCCGGCGCGTATCCCGTTCGCGCACTCGCGGCGATCCACCGTCAGGCCCTCATCGCGATCGAAGGCAAAGGAATGATCGGCGTGCCCGGCGTCGCGGCGCGCGCGTTCGGAGCGCTGGCGCAGCACGGCCATTCGGTATCGATGATCAGCCAGGCGTCGAGCGAGTCGAGCATCTGCTTCGTGCTCCCGGAATCGGAAGCGGACGACGCGATCGAATCGCTCGAGTCGGCATTCGAGCCGGAGCGACGCCTCAAGCTCGTCGATCGCATTCACGCCGACCGCCGCATCGCGCTCGTCGCCGTCGTCGGACTGGGCATGCGCGGACGTCAGGGCGTCGCCGCGCGCACGTTCTCCGCGCTGAGCGCTCAGCGCGTCAATGTCGTCGCGATCGCTCAAGGCTCGTCGGAGCTCAACATCACC
>DATIZY010000182.1:0-16165 GCA_035516895.1 Thermoanaerobaculia bacterium
AAGCGACGCCGCCGGTGACGCCGTGGATGTCGCCGCCGATCTGACCTCCCGTTTTTCCTTCCGCACTCCCGCCCGGCACGCCCGCCGGCGGCGCGGCTGCAGGCGCGAGCGTTTGCGCCGCCGGCGGCGGCGGATCGGGGATCGTCGGAATCAGGTCGGGGATCACGGTCGGAGCGACGATCTGCTCCGGCAGCGCGAGCGGTTTCGGCATCTGAATCGGCTTGATGACCGGCGCGGATGCGGCGGGGGGCGGAGGCGGCGGCGGGGGAGGGGGATCGGGAATCGAGATGAGGCTGTACTCGCTCATCAGCTTCGGCGAGTTCAGTGGAAAAGCGACGTTCCACAACGCGATCGCGGCCGCGGCGCCGATTGCGAGCGCATGTAGCGCGAGCGACAGCGGCAGGGTCTCGTAGAAGATCCGTTTGCTGCGTCTTTCGAACGTCTCGGGCGCGACGGTTTCGAACATGACCGGGAACGAAGCATCGTAGCAAAGAACGGGCAACGCTTCGTGTTACAGGCTCGATGCAACTGCCGACAGCTCATCGGCCAGCTCTTCGATCGAGGCGCGCGATACCGTGATCGTGTCGAAGCGGACGAGGACAGGATCGAAGACGCCGCGTTCGATGAGCGCGCTGCGGACGCCGATGAATCGCTTGCGCAGCTCGGGCGCGAGCGCGCCGCCGGCGTTTCTCATTTCCTCGGAGATAGTCCGAGCTTCTCCAGCGAGGTCGGTGTAAATGACGTCACTCCCCGTTTTCTGAGTTCGTCGTCCGGCCAGTCGTCGACGCGGATGAATCCCTCGTCAGACAGGTCCGAATCCGTACCGGCGATATCGTACCCGACCCACAGCCCGAACCCGCGCTCCTCGTTCGGTCCGATCGATCCGACGCGGGAAAACTTTTTGATGTAGCGTGACATCGGCCGAGATGTTATGCCCGTGATGAAACGATCCGGCAGCGCAAAGAGTCGCGGCGAGCGGTCAACCAGCAGCGAACGTCCGGCTGCCAGGCATCCTCGGCCCAATCGCGACAGTCGAACCGAGCTTGTCATCTTCGTCGGTCTGCCGGGAGCGGGCAAGTCGACGTACTACGCCGCGCATTTCGCAGAGACGCACGTCCAGATCAGCAAGGACCTGATGCCGAACGCCCGCCGCCGGGACGAAGGTCAGATGCTCGCCGTCGACAAAGCGCTGGCCGCGGGACAGAACGTCGTCATCGACAACACGAATCCTTCGCGCGAAATCCGCGCGCCGCTGATCGCGGCGGGCAAGCGGCACAATGCGCGCATCGTCGGGTACTACTTTGAATGCAGCGTGCGCGCTGCGATCATGCGTAACCGGCAGCGGCAGGGCAAGGGTCGCGTTCCCGATGTGGCGATCTTCACCACGCAAAAGAAACTACAGCCGCCGGTCGCCGAGGAAGGATTCGATGAAGTCCATATCATCGGCACCGAGTTGAGAGGACTGAGGGCTGAGGACTGAGGACTGAGGGCTGAGGACTGAAGTTTCAAATTTCAAACTCTCGTTCGTCTCCCTTTTCAATTTTCATTTGCAATTTGCAATTTGAAATTTGATGTAAAAGAGGGGAACTCAGTCCCGAGTCCTACAGATGTCGAGTCCGGAAAAGCTGCTGCGCAAAGTCTTTCCGCCGATGCTGGCAACGCTCGCGAGCGAGCCGCCGGCCGACGACGCGAACTGGATCTACGAAACGAAGTACGACGGCTTCCGCGCGCTCACGGCGATCGCCGGCGGGCGCATGGCGATGTGGAGCCGCAACGAGCTCGATCTCGCGCCGCGCTTTCCGCTCATCGCCGAAGCGATGAAGAAGATCAAGGTGAAGGACGCCGTGCTCGATGGCGAGATCGTCGCGCTCGACGACAAAGGCGTTCCGCGGTTTCAGCTGCTGCAGCAGGGCGAACAGCGCGAAGTCATCTTCATTTTCGACCTGCTGTGGCTCGACGGCCGCGATCTGCGCAATCAATCGTACGAGCAGCGTCGCGCCGCGCTCGAGAAACTTCTGCGGCGGCCGCCCGCGCGCGTGCGTCTGTCCGAGCAGATCGCACTGCCCGGCAGAGAGGCGCTCAAGCGCGCCGCGGCGAGAGGTGAGGAAGGCATCGTCGCGAAGCGGAAGACGTCGATGTACGAAGGGCGCCGCTCGAAAGAGTGGCTGAAAGTCAAAGCGCTCAACGAACAGGAGTTCATCATCGTCGGATGGCAGCCGTCGACGCACTCGTCGAAGGAGATCGGATCGCTGCATCTCGCCGTGCGCGGCGACGACGGCGAGCTGCACTACGCCGGAAAGGTCGGCACCGGCTTCTCCGCGAAGATGCGGGTGTGGCTGAAAGACGAGCTGTCGAAGGACGTCGTGCCGCAGAAGATCGTGAGCGACGCACCGCGCATTCGCGACGCCACCTGGGTGAGACCGAGGCTGGTGGGGCAGGTGGCGTTCACGGAGTGGACGGCGGACAACCGCCTGCGGCACCCGTCGTTTCTCGGTCTGCGCGAAGATAAAGCGCCGGAGGATGTGGTGCGGGAAAAGCCGATGACGAAAAGCGAGCAGCGAGCCGCGAGCGGCGATCGGCGATCGGCTCCTGCTCGCCGCGCGCCGCTTCCCGCCCGCCAGGTCACGCTCACGCATCCCGAACGGGTCCTTTATCCGAAAGACAAGATCACGAAGCAGGACGTCGCCGATTACTACGACGCGGTCGCCGAGCCGATGATCCGCGCGCTGCGCGACCGTCCATTGACGCTCGAACATTGGAACGACGGCATCGGCAAGCCGTCGTGGTTTCACCAGAACATCGGCCGCGAAGGGCCGTCGTGGCTGCACACGATCGAAACGCCGACGCGCGCTTCGAGCCGCAAGAGCGTGCGGCATCTCGTCGGCGACAATCGCGAGACGCTGCGCTGGCTCGCGCAGATGTCGGTGCTCACGGTCCACATGTGGTCGTCGCGCGGCGAGAGTCTCAACGAGCCCGACTGGTTCGTGTTCGATCTCGATCCGGCGAAAGGGAAGGGCATCGAGCAGGCGATCGATGCCGCGATCGTCATTCGCGGCCTGCTCGAGAATCTGCAGTTTCCGGGCGTTCCGAAGACGTCGGGCAAGCGCGGCATTCACGTCTTCGTCCCGCTCGCGCCGGGATACACGCACGAGCAGGCGGCCGATTTCGCCTGCTCGATCAGCGCGGCCGTCGCGAAGCAGGTTCCGTACATCACGGTCGAGCGATCGATTGCCAGCCGGCGCGGGCGGCTTTATCTCGACTGCCTGCAGAACGGCTACGGCAAGACGATGGTCGCGCCGTATTCGCTGCGCGCGATCGACGGCGCGCCGGTCTCCGCTCCGCTGAAATGGGAAGAGATCGACAAAAAGCTCGATCCGAAGAAATTCAATCTGCGCACGATGCCCGAACGCCTCGCGAAAGTCGGCGATCTGTTCGAGGCGATCTTCAGGAAGCGGGCGAAGCTGCCGGAGCTGAAATGAAATCGATCGCCGACGTCGTGCGCCGCGCCGGCTGGATTCATTCCGCGGGCGGAACCGGACCGTATCTTTCGCTGCGCGCGAGGATTCCGTCGCTAACTCGTCAACAAGTTGACTATTCTGTCTGCCGCGACTTCGACCTGGTGGAAGTCCTCGCGGTGCGCGAATCGATGATGCTCGTGCCGCGCGAGGACGTCGCGGTGGCGCTCGCGGCCGGACGCCGTGGGACGATCGCCCGCTTCAGCCGGCTTCCGATCGACGCCGAAGAGCTCGACGCGCTGGCGCAGACGATCATCGAGATGATCGGCGACCGCGAACGAACGGCCGGCGAGCTCCGCTCCTGCATCCCCTCGAGGCTCATCGCCGACCTCGGCGACGAAGGCAAGCGGGCCGGATTCGGATCGACGCTTCCGGTTGCCCTCCGCCTGCTGCAGTCGCAGGGGCGCATCCTGCGAACCGGCGAGCACTCGAGGCTCGATGCGAAGCGCTACTCGTACCGCCGCTGGCCTTCCTCGATCCCGATCGGCGAGGGGCCGCGCGATCTCGACGCCGCGCTCGCGGAGCGATTCGCGCGGTGGGTCGTTGCGCCGGGCGTCGACGATTTCGCGTTCTTCGCCGGCACCGGAAAAACGGCTGCGAAAAAGGCGCTCGCCGCTGCGCCGTCAACCGGTGCGCCGCCGCCGCTGGCGAAGGGCGTGCTGCTGCTCCCGTTTCGCGACCCGCACTTCGAGTTGCGCCGCGATTCCGATGAGGCGACGCGGCGCCACAACACGATCGTCGCGGACGGAGAGCTCGCGGGCATTTGGGAATTCGATCCTGCGGAGCAGCGGATCGTGTGGCGAACGTTTCGAAACGTGCGCGGCGTCGAGGCCGCCGTCGGCGAGACGGAGCGGTTCATTCGCGACGAGCTCGGCGATCACAAGTTCTATCCGTTCGACCACGGCAAAACGCGCTCGTCGCGGCTCGCGGCGCTGAATGCGAGCTGACTACCGCGGCTGGCCCTTCATCGCCTGCCGCATGGGATTCTCGGTCTTCGTGTAGCCGGCCGGGATCTCCCATGCCGTGGGCGGAATCGGACCGCGCTCGATCGAGACCACCTCGCTCGTCGTGACCATCTCCCGTCCCATGACGGTTGTCCTGCTCGACGACGCCAGAGGAAAACCCTGGATCTTCTCCATCTCCTGGCGCATCGAGTCGAAGCTGCTGGCCATCGGTCCCATCGCCGACATCATCGCGCGCATCGTGTCGGAGAGCTTGCGGTAGCGCTGCCACGCCTGCAGCGGCAGCTTCACCTCGGTCGAAACGCATTGCTCCGATTTCGAGATCTTGCCGATCGTGATCGTCCACTCTTCGCAGCGATCGCCGGCGATCGTGCGCGAGGTCCCGCTTTTCTCGACGCGCATCGCGAACATGCCGCCCATCATCTGCTCCATCTTCTTGCGCTGCTCCGGCGGCAGACTCTTCATCTGCTCCATCGCCCGCTTCATCTGAGGGCTGTTCATCTGCTCCTGTACTCGGGCGACCATGTCGTCGATGTCCTTCTGGGTGATGACGAAGTACGTCTTTTTCCTCGAATCGATCATCGTCATATCGCCGGACTTCAGATCGAAGACGGCTTCGTTCCCGTCCGGCTGACTCAGGCGCAGGCGGTCGCTCGAGACATAGCTGGTGGCCGTTTGCGGAGGTCCGCCGGCAGAGGTGATTTTGGAGGTGATCGTCAGATCCTGAGCGCAGACCGGGCCGCAGAACAGGATCGCGGTGAGTGCCCACGCGCCGATTCGCATCCTTCACTCCTTTGAACGAGGTGCGGGGCACTGTAGCAGCGGAATCGCCCGCGTCGCGATTACGTTAGAGTAAGTGTATATGGGCACCCATTTAATCCGCGACGGCTTCTTCGGCATCGGTGCGCTGGTCATCGCGGTCTATTGCTTCGTCAGCGCGCGCACGGTGATGCCGTCGCGCGGCGGCGATCTCTTCGAGTCGATCGCCTGGGGAAAGCTGGTCGTCGGGCTCGTCTATGCGGGCATGGCGATGCTGTTCTTCTGGATGTGGTCGCGCGGAATGTGAGGCGCGCGTAGACTCGCGGCGTGCAGACCGCGATCATCACCGGTGCCTCGAGCGGTATCGGCGCCGCGATGGCGCGCGAGCTTTCGCGCCGCGGCTATGCGGTGGTGCTGCTCGCACGCCGCGCCGAGCTGCTGACGGATCTCGCGCGCGAGCTGCCGAACGCGCTCGCGATTCCGTGCGATGTGACCGACGCCGCGGCGGTTCGCGACGCCGTCGCGCGCGCGGGCCCCATCGACGTCGCCATCGCCAACGCCGGCATCGGCACGACGGGCTGGGCTGCGAACTCCGTCGATGCGGCTGAGGAGATGATGCGCGTCAATTACTTCGGGACGCTGCATCTCTTCGACGCCGTCATTCCGCAGATGATCGAGCGCCGTTCGGGCCGATTCGCCGGGATCGCATCGCTCGCCGGTTTGCGCGGACTGCCGACCGCCGCCGGCTATTCCGCGAGCAAGGCGGCCATGCAGGCGTACCTCGAAGCGGCGCGCGTCGAGCTCGCGAAATTCGACATTCACATCACCGTCGTGAATCCAGGCTTCATCAAGACGGCGATGACGGACGCGAACACGTTCCGCATGCCGTTTCTCATGACCGCCGAACGCGCGGCGAAGATCATCGTCGACGGCATCGAGCGCAACGCGCGCGTCGTCGAGTTTCCGCTGCCGATGTCGATTCTCACGCGGTTCGCGCGCGTGCTGCCGTCGTGGCTCTACGATCGCGCCGTCCGCAGCGGTGCGCGATGAAACGGCTGTGGCGCGAGACGCTGTGGGTGCGCTTCTGGGCGCTGCGCAATGTCTTTCTGCTGCGATTCGTGAAGCCGTCGATCGTCGATCTCAGCGACGAACGCTGCGAAGTCGTCATTCCGCTGAACTGGCGCACCCGGCGCCGCGACATCCACGCCATGTACCTCGGCGTGCTGGTGATGGGAGCCGATGTCGCCGGCGGGCTGATCGCGTTCAACCTCATCATGCGGTCGAAACAGCCGGTCTCGTTTCTCTTCAAAGATGTCAAAGGAGAGTTTTTCAAACGCGCGGAGGACGACGTCCACTTCGTTTGTACGGAAGGGCTCGCGATCCGCGATCTCGTCGGACGTGCAATGGCGAGCGGCGAGCGCGAGGAGCTGACGGTCAACGTCGCCGCGACGGTGCCGTCGAAGCTCGGCGAGGAGCCGGTCGCGAGGTTCGCCTTAACCCTGTCCGTGAAAAAACGTACTTGATTCCATGCTGATCGCCGGGCTCGTTCTCGCCGCCGTCGTCGATCTCTCCTCCGATTTGCGCGCCGCCGCGGAAAAAGCGGGGGTTCCGGCGATGCAGGCGACGGTGGTCGGCGCGAGCGGCATCGTCGCGCACGGAGCGTCGGGCGCGACGGTCGATGATCCTTTTCACATCGGCTCGTGCACGAAGCCGATCACCGCGACGATGATCGCCACGCTGGTCGACGAGCAGAAGCTGGCGTGGAACACGCGCGTGCTCGATGTCTTTCCGGAATGGAAAGGCGACATTCGTCCCGAGTTCGCTCCGGTCACGATCGCCGATCTGTTGAGTCACGAAGCGGGCGTGGAGGAATTCGGAGAAGAGGAGGAGATGGCGAAAGTGCCGAAGCTCACCGGCTCGCTCATCGAGCGCCGCCGCGCCTTCGCGCATTTCGCGCTGCAGCAGCCGCCGGTCGTCCCTCCGCGAACGGCGTCCAAATACTCGAACGCCGGATACGTCATCGCCGCTGCGATGGCCGAGCGCGTGACGGGCCAATCGTGGGAGACGCTCGTCCGCGAAAGAATTTTCACGCCGCTCGCGATGAAATCGGCCGCGACCGGCTGGCCGCAGCATCTCTGGGGCCACACGCCCGGCGACGACGGCAAACTCATCGCGATCGATCCGCACGGTTCGTATCAGCTGCCGGACTATCTCGCACCGTGCGGCGATCTGCAGATGACGACCGACGATCTGGCGCGGTTTCTCCGCGCGCATCTCCTCGCGATGCGCGGTACGCCGGCGATCATTCCGCCGGCGACCGCTGCGCTCATGCACACGAAGCGCATCAAAGGCGGCCTCGGATTCGGCGTGAACTCGATCGCCGGATTCGACAACGTCGCGACGCATAGCGGCAGCGCGGACACGTTCATCACGGTGATCGCGATCGCCGCGAAGCAGAACGTCGCCGTTGCCGTGTCGGCCAATGCGGCCGGCGACGCGGCGCAGCACGCGGTCGGTTCGATGCTCCGCGATCTGCTCGGGCGATTCGCTGAGAAATGAAACCTGCCGAACCGATCGTGAGATTCGGCTTCCCGTGGTGGCTGAGGCCGTTCCTCATGAGCGGCGTTGCCGGCATCACGCTCGGCCGGCGCATTTACGCGATCGATCGAGCGACGCTGCGCCACGAGCTCGTGCACTTCCGCCAGATCCAGCGCCTCGGCACCCTGAATTTCTATGGGACATGGATCCGCGAATATGTCTCGAACCGCCGCCGCGGAATGAGCTCCGACGAGGCGTATCGGCGGATTTCGCTCGAGATGGAAGCGTTCGAGGGCGAGCGCTCGCTATAATCTGCACATCCCATGATTCAGTTTCATGCGCTCGACTCTCCGCAGCTCGAGCGATTTCTCGAGCGACACAAGAGCGGTCTGCCGTTCAAGAGCGACATCGATCTCGATCTGGTGCTGCGGCAGATTCTGCAGAAGGCGAATGAATTCGTGCCTTCGGAATCGGGATCGATCCTTCTCGACGATCCGTTCCGCAAAGTCGCATCGCGGCACGAGAACGAGCTCGTGTTCATCGCCACGTTCGGAGAAGCGGGGCGCGATCTGGTGGGACAGAGTCTGTCGGCCAAGCGCGGCATCGCCGGACAGGTCTACCAAACCGGCGCGCCGCATCTCTCCGCCGACGTCAGGGGCGACGTTTTCTTCTATCCGGAGTTCGATGCGCGCTTCGGACATGAAACGCATTCCGTCGTCTGCGTTCCGATCTACATCGGCAAGCATGTTTGCGGCGTTCTCGAACTGATCAACCGTCTGGACGGACGGGCGTTCACCGAGCGCGACAAGACGCTGCTCGAGATCTTTGCCGGCTACACGTCGTTCACCCTGCAGAACGCGCTCGACGGCAAGCGCGCGCACGAGCTGGCGCGCAAGGACGATCTCACCGGCCTGTTCAACGACCGCTGGTTCCACATCTGTCTGACCGAAGTCGTTGCGAACGCGCGGGAGACGAAGCGACCGGCGGTGCTGATGTTCATGGATCTCGATCAGTTCAAAGTCGTCAACGACAATCACGGACATCTCGCCGGAAGCCAGGTGCTGCGCGAAGTCGGGTTCCTGCTGAAGCGCATCGTGGAGAAGGAAGATGCGACGGTCGCGCGATACGGCGGCGACGAGTTCGTGATCGTTCTTCCGAACACGACGATCGACGAGGGCATCGCGATCGCCGAGGAGATCCGCCGCACGATCGGGGAGACGACGTTTCTCGCGCGCGAATGGGCGCTCAACAATCCGCCGCTGAATATCAAAGGCATCGTCTCGGCGTCGATCGGAATCGCCGAGCACATTCCGACCGCCGACAGCGCGATGCTCGTGGAGCAGGAAAAAAGCGAATTGCTGCGCCGCGCCGATTCGGCGATGTACGAAGCGAAATCGAAAGGAAAAAATCAGGTGGTTGTGAGTCGCGCCTGATGTAGCATCTTAAAAAGTCCTGAGTCCCGGGTCCTGAATGTCATGGTCAGGACTCAGGACCCGGAAGGAGTCTGGATTTGGCGAAGATCACCGCGGAGTACATCTGGATCGACGGACAAAAGCCGACTGCGAAGCTGCGATCGAAAACGAAGATCATCGATGAAGTGAAATCGCTCAAGGACGTTCCCGACTGGGGATTCGACGGTTCGTCGACCTCGCAGGCGAGCGGGCACTTCAGCGATCTGCAGCTCAAGCCGGCGCACTACACCCCCGATCCTCTGCACGACGAGCCGAACATTCTCGTGCTCTGCGAAGTGCTCAATCCGGACGGCAGCGTGCACTGGAGCAACACTCGCGCGCACTGCCGCGAGGTTGCCGAAAAATACAAATCGCAGGACCCGTGGTTCGGCATCGAGCAGGAGTACACGTTCTTCCAGGGCGCGCGTCCGCTCGGCTGGCCCGACAACGGATTTCCCGCGCCGCAGGGCGGCTACTACTGCGGCGTCGGCTCCGATGAGGTCTTCGGCCGCGACGTCGTCGAAGCGCACACCGCCGCCTGCATGAAAGCGGGCATTCACATCGCGGGTACCAACGCCGAGGTCATGCCGGCGCAGTGGGAGTTTCAGATCGGCGCCATCGGCGCGCCGCAGGTCGCCGATGAGCTCTGGCTGGCGCGATGGCTGCTCTATCGAATCGGCGAAGAGTTCGGCGTGAGCGCGACGCTCTATCCGAAGCCGGTGAAGGGCGACTGGAACGGCGCCGGCGCGCACACGAATTTCTCGACGAAACCGATGCGCGAGAACGGCGGCCTGAAAGTCATCGAAGATGCGATGCGCAAGCTCGAGAAAAAGCACGACGAGCACATCAAGGTCTACGGCGCGCACAACGAGGAGCGCCTCACCGGTCTGCACGAGACCTCGCCGATCACCGCGTTCCGCTACGGTCAGTTCGATCGCGGGGCTTCGGTGCGCATTCCGATGGCGACGGTCAATGCCGGCAAAGGCTATTTCGAGGACCGGCGTCCGGCCGCGAACATGGATCCATACGAGGTCTGCGCGATGCTGATCGAAACGGTTTGCGGACCCTAGTCGTATACTGGTGCGAGCGATGGAACTGGCGCTGAACCTTTTGTGGCTCGCGGTCGTCGTTGCGGGGCTCATCCTCGCGCCGAAGCGGCGCTCGCCTGTGGTCTGGTTCGCGCTGATCGCTGCGGCGGTGCTGCTGTTTCCGATCATTTCGGTTTCGGACGACATGAATGCCGACTGGTCGTTCAACGACTCCGTCGCCGCCGTCGTAGCGATGATTGTGCTGGCGGTTGCATTCATCGCGGTCGCAAGGCTCCGCTCGCTGCCGGCGACGGTTCGACTCGTTCACGTCGCCACTCCATCCGATCCCCGCTCGCCGCCCGCCCGCTGAGCACAGCGAATGCGACCGCATTGTCGCAGGCGCGAAGCGGCGGCGTTCTCGCGCGCTGGCTACCCCCTGAAGCCGGCGTCCGGGCTGCGGGATGCCGCCACTTGACGGCTGCGACGGCATGGAACTTTTCGTCAACCTCCTCTGGCTCGCGATTGCGATCACCGCACTTTGGTCGGTGCGGAAACAACCGAGGCGCGTTCAATTCGCGGTCGGCTGCGCGGTGGTTCTGCTCTTTCCGATCGTTTCGGTGTCGGACGATCTCCTGGCCGACCATGCGCTGTACGACGACGCGCTCGCCCTCGTCGTCGAAGCCGTCATTCTCGTCATCCTCTTCGTGACGATCGCGCGCGTGGAGACGCCGCGTGTTCGTCGCGCCGCGTTCCTGTTCGTCCGAGCGAAAGAATCGCGGTCGCCACCCGCTCTGTAGCGGTCTGCGGCCGCGGAGTGGCGGCATTCTCGCGTGTCGGCACCCCCTGGCCGACACCCGGGCTGCGAGGGTGCCGCCGCTCGACGACCGCGGAAAGCGTTGCGTTTGTCAGCTGTCACCGGAGGATCATCGATGTTCGAAGGACTCTTGCAGCCGGCGCATCTCCTCGTGATCCTCGGGATCGCGCTGCTGATGTTCGGCCCCAAAAAACTGCCCGAGCTCGGCAAAGGACTCGGCGAGGCGATTCGCGGATTCCGCGAAGGCCTGCGCAGCTCCGACGAGAAGCCGAAGCTCGAGCAGAACGAACCGCCGGCTCAGTAGCGGCGGATCGAATTGGCCCAATAGCGGCCGTTGCGGTCGCCGCCGTTGACGTAAATCCGGTCGCCGCGCCGCAGATCGCGGTACCCGACGCCGTCCCATCGCGTCGCGCGCGGATCGTAGTAGACCGATCGCGCGTAATGCCGGCCGCGCGGACCGACATAGTCGAGATCGATCCGGTTCGCGCCCGCATCGACGTACGTCACCGTTCCCCAGAACTCGGGCGCGTTGCCGTAGCCGTAGCGGTTGCCGTAGTGCGTCGCGCATGCGGCGACGATCAGCATGGAGACAAGGGCGAGAGAGATGTTTCGCATCATGGCGTCCGGCGGAGCAAGACGCGAACCCGTTTCTCCACGAAATGGCCGAGGCGGCCGGCAGACGATTCATTGATTCATCATCGGGTGACCGCCAGCACATTCAGGCGTGATCGGCGCAGCGCGCGCGAGCGGCCGAACCGCCTACGCTTCTGATCATGTTCGAAGGTCTGTTTCAACCGATGCACCTTCTCGTCATCCTCGGCATCGCGCTCCTCGTGTTCGGACCGCGCAAGCTGCCCGAGCTCGGTAAAGGACTCGGCGAAGCACTCCGCGGATTCCGCGAGGGAATTCACGGCGCGGGCGAGAATCGGATCGAGCCGGGCGAGACGAAGAAGGCTCTGCCGCCGGCGAGCGAATAGCGTCGCGGCTGCTTAAAATAACTCTGGCTTCGTCGTTGCACAAAAGCACATGAATGTGTGCTCGGAGGCAGCGATGAAGAAGATTGTGCTTGCCGCTTTTGTCCTCGCGCTCTTACCGCTGAGGGCGAAGGCGTTGAATCCCTACGACACTTACAACAATCCCGACGCGGAGACGATGCTGTCCTATGTCGCGATGCCGCTGGCGGTCTCATCGGTGTGCGATGTCAACGGAGTTCAGCCGGACCGCGTCTCGCAGCTCGTCAGCTACATGGATCAGGCGAACGTCGCGCCTGCCGATTTCGTCGACGTATTCCGCTACGTGCCTGTGGCGATGCAAATGCCGGTCGGCAACGAGCCTGACTTCGTTCAGTGGGTCGGCTCCGAGGTGGATCGCGGCGTCGTCGGCGAGTCGCTGGTCTCCGCGATGGAGACGCAGCTTCGAACCTATGACACCGCAATTCCTGTCTCGACCGTCAGCGTCACCACGCCGCGTTACCGGCGGCGGCGACGTCCGGTCTATTACGACGCGTTCGCCGCGGACTATGTGCCGGTCGAGATTCGCCATCACTGCGATCAGGCCGTGCTCGAGCCGATGGCGCTGGTCGCGATGCCGGTCGCGGTCGCCGATGTCGTCGATATCGGCGTGCCGCTCGGCCGTCTTGGCGATCTCGTCGTTCAACTGAACCTCGGCAACGTGCCGCCGGTGCAGTTCGTCGAGATGATGCGCTACGCGCCCGCCGCGCTGGTCTACAACGCGCCGGCGTACGGGCAGCCCGATTTCGTTCAATACGTTCAGACGCAAGTCAGCGACGGCGTGACCGGGTACCCGCTGGTTCGATCGGTGTACAACCGGTTGCCGGCCTACGTCGGCGTCACACCGCAAATCGATGTTCCGCCTCCGACATATCCGGTGACGGAGGCGTACTACGTGCCGCCGGTGGTGCAGAACTATGTTCCGCCCGCCGATCCGGCGTATGTCCCGCCGGTTGTGCGCACGAGAATCGCGACCGCGGTCGCGGCGGGACGGATGGCGTATGCCCAACCAGCCGCTGCACCCGGTGCACCGCCCGTTGCTGCGCCTGCGCAGGTTCAGCGGCTCCTGACTGCGCCGGGCGGCGGGGCGGTGGTGACGAACTCGAGGGAAGCGCGCCGCGAGCTTGCCGCGCAAGCGCGCGTGCAGCGTCAAGCGCCAGTCGCGGTCGCACCACGGCCGGCGCCGGCGTTTGCGCCGCAAGTCGCGCGGGGTCGTGCGATGGGTCGCGCCGTGCCTGCCGCTCCCGCACTTCGACCGCAGGTCGCACGCGGGCGAGCGATTGCTCAGCCCGCACCCGCGCCTCATGCGATCGCACAAGCTCCGCGCCCGGCTCCAGCAGCCGTCGCGCAGAGGCGCGCCGCTAGAGGACACGCGGTGCCGCAGCCGATGATGTCGTCGGCACCGCCGCGTCCGGCACCGGTGCCTCGCGCAACGCGGGTCGCACGTCCGGCACGTTCGCCGCGCGGCAGGGCCGCTGTGCCGCCGCCGATGATGTCGTCCTCGCCGCCGCGGCCGGTTCCTGCTGCGGTTCCGCATCCGGCTCCGCCCGCGCGAATGGGTCCGCCGGCCGGCCGGCCGGCAGCGCATCCCGCAGGTCCGCCTCAGAAAAAAGGAAAGGGTCATTAACGATGAAACACTTCATGATCGTTACCGGAATCGTTTCCCTGCTCGCCCTCGCGTGCAATCAGCAGCCGTCGTCCGCGACGACGACATCAACGGCGTCCGTGTCGAGCACCGCGGCCCAGGCGGCCGCCTCTTCGATGAGTCCCGAGGACCTCGGTACTCTCGGCGCGCAGATCAAGAAGCAGCCGAATGATGCGGACAAGCTGCTCGCGCAGCATGGCCTCGACGCGAAATCGTTCGCATCCGCGATCCGCAAAGTCAGCGAAAACCCCGACCAGGCGAAGCGCTACGCCGCGGCGTACAAGAGCGCGAGCTAGTCAAATGCGCGGCGTGGCCGCGCGTTGTCGGTGTTCAGGATGGGAGTTCGGCACGGCGCAGCCGTGCCCTGCTTATCCGTCAGCGAATGCTCATTTGCGGGACGGACAGCAGAAAGCCCGCCGGGTATTGAACGTAGCCGTCGATGTTGCTCCGCATCACGGCGACGTTCGATTGCAGATAGAGCGAGATGTACGGCAGGTCCTGCTGCAGGATCTGCTGAATCTGCACGTAGTCGGGTTTCCGCTTCGCCTTGTCGAACGTCGATCGTCCCGCGATCAGCAGGCGATCGACCTGTGGATTGCTGTAGTAGCCGCGGTTCTGACCGTCGGGCGGCGTGTTCGTCGAATAGAAAAGGATGTAGTAGAAGTCGGGATCGGCGATTCCGTTGCGGCTCAGCGAATACATCTGGAAGTTGCCTTTGCCGATGTCCGCGAAGAACGTGGCCATCTCGTTCGACTGGATCTGCATCGTCACGCCGACCTGTTTCAGCATCTGCTGAATCACCTGCGCGCGCGAGTTCGCTTCGGCATCGGTCGACGTCTTGAACACGAACGAGAAGCCGTTCGGATATCCTGCCTGCGCGAGCAGCTGCTTCGCTTTCGCCGGATCGAACGGATAGTCGGGCAGATTGTCCGCACGCGCCCAGTGGCCTTCGGCGAGCATCGTGTCGGTAACGGTCGCGTATCCGCGTTGAATGTCGCGAACGATGCGCTGCCGGTCGATTGCGTACGCGAGCGCCTTGCGGACATCGGCTTTGCCGAGGATCGGGTCGCGCATGTTGATACAGATGTACTGGTAGACCGAGCCGGGCGACTTCACCACTTTGAAATCGGGTTTGCCGTCGAACTCCGACACGTTTTCGAACGGAATCGCGTTCACCTCGAACTGCACGGTGCCGCGGCGCAGCTCGAGAACGCGTGTGGTCGCGTCGGGGATGATGCGCACGATGACGTGCTTGATCTTCGGCGGTCCGCCGACCCATCCGTCGAACGCCTCGAGCACGACGCGATCGTCGGGACGGAACTCGACCACTTTGTACGGCCCCGCGCCGATCGGCTTCGTTTTGTAGACGTTCGTGTCGGCGCCGGTCGGAAGGATGCCCAGCGTGAGATCGTCGAGGATGCCCGGATCGGGCTCCTTCAGTTTGAAGATGACCGTGTGATCGTCGGGCGCTTCGATGTGATCCACCGCGGCGTAGCCGGAGCGTTTCGACGTGATGAAATGCGGATCCATCAGCGAGTCGTAGGTCCACTTCACATCCGACGCTTTGACCGGCTGCCCGTTCTGAAACTTCGCATTCGGATTCAGATGAAAGACGATCGTCTTGTCGTCGGGCGTCTCCCACTTCGTCGCGAGATCGGGCGCGTAGTCGAAGTTCGGAGTGACTTTGATCAAACCGCTGTAGATCAGATCGAACATGCGGCCCGAGGCGTTGTCGTTGCCGACGCGCGAGTCGAGGTTCGTCGGCGACGACATCAGCGCGATCACCAGCGTGTCTTTCGACGTGCCGCTCCCCGCGCCTTTGTTTTCTCCGCCGCACGAGATGAGCAGCACAATGCCGAAGAGAGCCACGAGATGGCGAGCTTTCATGCGATGACTCCTGACGCCCGAGGCCTGAGGCCTGACGCCTATCAAGTATGATGCCGCTCTGATGCGTCGCCTCCTCCTGACATTTGTGTGCGCGGTCCTCGCGCCCGTTTCCCTCTACGCCCAGCAGAAGGTCATCGTCCTGGGTTTCGACGGCGTCGACGCCGGCTACACCGAGAAATGGATGAACGACGGCAAGCTGCCGAATCTCGCGAAGTTGCGCGAGATCGGTACGTTCCGTCCGCTCCGCCCGACGATTCCCGCGCAGACGCCGGTGTCGTGGTCCACGTTTTCGACGGGCATCGATCCCGGCCGCACCGGCATCTTCGATTTCCTCCGCCGCGATCCGAAGACGTATCTGCCGCTCTTTGCCGCCTTCGATGAAACGAAGGAGCCTTTTCTCCTCGGCGACAAGAACGCGCCCGTCGCGGCGGTGGCGGTGTTCGTCATTCTGGCGATCGTCGCGCTGCTCCTTCCCCGCGCCGCGCGCATCGTGATGCTGGTGATCGCCGTGATCGCCGGCGCCGGCGCATTCGCATTCGTAAGCAAGTACTTACCA
>DATIZY010000183.1:0-2773 GCA_035516895.1 Thermoanaerobaculia bacterium
TGTGGCACGGAGCCGTGGCCCTGGGGGAGCACGATCCCGCGACGGATGCGCTGCGGAGGTTCAACAAACGGATCGCCACCGATCCGCGGCTCAGCACGATCATCCTTCCGCTCGGAGACGGCACCGGGATTTCGATCGTCAATTCGTGATTCGTGAAAAAGATCGACGGAAGCCCCGAACGGCGACCACGAACGATCAACAAAAAAGCCGCGGTTCCCCGCGGCTTTCTCGATTCGATCCGAACGAGCTATTTCGATGAGTTGCTCGCGGCCGCGCCTCCGCCTTTGATCGTGCCTTTGACCGGCAGCGTCACGATGGGATTGACCTTGTCGCTCGTGTAGATCTTGACCGTGCCGTCGATGTCGCCCGGCTTCGCGTTCTTCGCCACCTGGAGCGTCACTTCGTAGTCGCCCTTCTGCGCGAGCGGCTTGAATGCGGTGGTGATCGCCGGGACATTCGACTCGACCTTCGTCACGACGAACTGCTCGGGCGTCCTGGGATCGTTCGAGTGGAGCAGCACCGAGCGAGTCGCCGCGGCGTCGGTCGGCGCGACTTCACCGAAGTTCAGCGCCGTCGGCTCGACGCGGTATGTCGGACGGATCACGCCGCTGATGCTGATCGGATACTCCGGCTGGTGAGGGGAGTTCGTCAGCACGCGGATCTTGTCGGCCATCGGGCCGATCTTCGCGTCCGGTCCGCCGAGGGTGATGTCGACGCGGTACTGGTTCTGTCCGGGGCGGCCGACGTTGGCTACGCGTTCGGAGTCGTCGAGCTTATGCGTGCTCACTTTGATCCAGTCGACCGGCTTGCCCGTCGCCGGGTCGACCGGCACCTGCACGTCTTTGATCTCGAACGGATCGCTCTCTTCCGAGAACAGCGTCACGCTCTGCGTGCTGACGTCGCCCTGCAGCTGATTGAAGCGCACGAATCCGACGGGATAGGCCTCGACGTACGGCTTGACGATCGCGTGAATCGTCAGCGTGGAGCTCGGGCTCGACGGATCGTTCGTCTCCAGCGTGACCGTCTTCGCGATCGGTCCGGAGAAGTTCGTGGTGTCGACGTGGGCCGTCACCTTGCCGGTTTCACCGGGCTTGACGACCTTGTCGAAATCGGCGACGGTGCAGCCGCAGCCCGGACGGGCAGCGATGACCTGCAGATCGGCGTTGCCGGTGTTCTTGATGAGAAAGGTCCAATCGAGCTTGTCGCCCTTGGCCACTTCGCCGTATTCCTTCGTCGGCTCGACGATCGTGAGCCGCGGCGCTTTCTCTTCGGTGGTGTCGGACGCCTTCTTCGCCGGCGCGTTCTGCGCGCTCGCGAACGACGCCATCAACGCGACGAGAAAGGCCATCGCGACGACGAGACTTCGCTTCGATGACATGCGCAACATCCTCCTGTGTGTCATGGGGTTTTTGCTAAGGTAACTGGGAACCGGCAACCATTGACGGCGTCCGGCGATTCCCGCGGTAATTTTACTGAAAAGCACGCTTCTTGCTGATGGGCCGGACCATGCCTCACGTCACTCAATTGCCCGAAGTCAAACGCGTCTATCTGATCGGAATCTGCGGAACCGCCATGGCCTCGCTCGCGGGCATGCTGCAGCAGCGCGGATACGAGGTCGGCGGATCGGATGAGCACGTCTATCCTCCGATGTCGACGTATCTCGAGAGCCTCCGCATTCCGGTCCTCGAGGGGTATACGCGCGAGCATCTCGAATCGTTTCGCCCCGATCTCGTCGTCATCGGCAACGCCGCCGCGCGCACCAACGCCGAGGCGGAAGCGACGCTCGCGATGGATCTGCCGTACACGTCGATGCCCGAAGCGATCTACGAGCTGTTCATCAAGGGCAAACATTCGATCGTGATCGCCGGCACGCACGGCAAAACAACGACGACGTCGCTGATGGCCTGGGTGCTCGAAGCCGCGGGACGCGATCCCGGCATGGTCGTCGGCGGCATTCCGCTCAACTTCAATCAGAACTTCAAGCTCGGCGGCGGTCCCGAATTCGTGATCGAAGGCGACGAGTACAACACCGCGTTCTTTGACAAAGGCCCGAAGTTCTACCACTACGGCGCGAACACGCTGATCGTCAACAACATCGAATTCGACCACGCCGACATCTACTCGGACCTCGGCGCCATCATCGAGGCATTTCGCAAAGGCGTGCAGCGCGTGGCGCCGGGCGACACGATCGTGGCCAACGGTGACGACGCGAACGTCGCGGCGCTCCGCGACGACGCGCGCGCGAAGTGGATCACGTTCGGATCGAAGCGCGAGCACACGATCTCGTTCGACGAGACCGAGTTTGCGCCCGAGGCGACGTCGTTCACCGTGTATTGGGAAGGGAAGAAGTGGCGCCGCTTCCGCACGACGCTCTCCGGCCGTCACAACGTGCTCAATGCGCTCGCGGTGATCGCGACCGCGCGACTTCGCGGCGTCGATGCGGAGCCGATCCAAAAGGGCCTCGAGACGTTCCAGGGCATCAAGCGGCGGATGGAAGTGCGGGGCGTCGAGCGCGGCGTGACGGTCATCGACGACTTCGCGCACCATCCGACGGCGATCGCCACGACGCTCAACGGCGCGCACCGGCGCTATCCCGGACGTCGCCTGTGGGCGCTGTTCGAGCCGCGCTCGATCTCCTCCTCGCGAAAGGAATTCGAATCAGGCTACATCGATGCGTTTCATGAGGCCGATCGCGTGGTCATCGGGCCGATTTTTCATCGCCAGCGCTACGTGGAGCGCTACGGCCTCGACAAGATGATGTCGGTGCCTCACA
>DATIZY010000184.1:0-26988 GCA_035516895.1 Thermoanaerobaculia bacterium
CTGTAGAATGTGCGCTCATGCGACAACTCCTCCTCGCATCCGCGCTCGCGCTCAGTGCGTTGCCGTCGTTTTCCCAGCAGACTCTTGTCGAAACGATCGAGGTGCGCGTCGCGAACATCGATGTTGTCGTCCGCGATCGCTCCGGCCACTCCATCTCCGGCCTGACGAAGGATGACTTCGAGTTGTTCGACGACGGTGTGCCGCAGAAGATCACGAACTTCTACGAAGTGCGGCGCGGCGAAGAATCCTCCGGAGATTCCGGGTCATCGCAGGAGCAGGTGCCGCTGGAAGTGCGGCAGCGGCGGATCGTCATCTTCGTCGACAGCGCGTCGCTCACACCGACGCGAAAGTCGGCAGTGCTTCGGTCGGTCGAAAAATTCATCGACCAGAAACTGCGGCCCGAGGACCGCTGCATGCTGGTGTCGTGGAGGTTTGACACGCAGGTTGTGACGCCGTTCACGAACGATCGCGTGGCGTTGAAGCGCGGCCTCGAATCGATCGCACACTCGGGACCGTTCGGCTCTTCGTCGCGAACCAATCTCGATCTCGTGAAAACTCAGATCCAGCAGCTGTTCAATCTTGCGTTTGACAGCCAGGGTGATCGCATCGCGGTCATTTCGTTTCCGGACGCCTACGAGCGGTCGCGCGACCTGGTGACGAGGCACGGTTACGCGCTCGAAGCGCAGGAGCGGCAGCTCCTCGGCGCGCTCGATGCGGTCACGACGAACATGGCCGGCCTCGACGGCAAGAAAGTCCTCGTCTTCGTTTCCGAAACGATGCCGGAGAATCCGGCTGCCGATCTTTATCGCTTCACCAACAATCTGTTCGGTCCGTACCTGAATCAGAACCTGGTCATGGACTTCGAGACGTCGCTGGGTGTGGTGGGCAATGACATTCCCACGGAGATCGATCAGATGGCGCGCGACGCGAGCGCGAACGGCGTCACCATCTACACGATCGGCGCCGCCGCGTCGGACAGCGACTTCTCCGCCGACAGCGCCGACACCGTCGATTACACCTACACATTCGCGCGCGACGCGAACACGTCAGCGACGCTCGAGACGGTCGCGTCGATGACCGGCGGCGTCGCGATCACGCGCACGTCGAATTTCGATCTCGCGTTCGACACGATCGACCGCGATCTGTCGTCGTATTACTCGCTCGGCTACAAGCCGGCGGGCGAGGGAGGGGACCAGCACCGGATCACGGTGAAGGTGAAGAACCCCGCGTACCGCGTTCGCTCGCGGCGCGCGTTCGTCGTCAAATCGGGCGACGAGCAGATGGCCGACCGCGTCGTCGCGAATCTCTACGTCGATTCGACCTCGAACCAGTGGCCGGTTTCGATCCGCATGGGCAAGTCGAAGCGCGACGGCCGCTACTTTGTCGTTCCCGTGCAGATCGTCATTCCACCGACGCTGACTCTGATCCCGCAGGGCGACAACAATCTCGCGGGAAGCTTCATCCTCTACTTTGCAGTGGGCGATGCCAGCGGGCGCACCTCGACGGTCATGCGCCGGCCGGAAGATCTGAAGATCCCCGCCACGTCCGTGGCAACGGTGCGCGCGAAGCCGATGACGTTCACCACCGCGTTCCGCATTCGCGGCGGAGAGAGCCTGTTGTCGGTGGCGATCATCGACCAGCTCAGCGGCACAATGGGATTCGCGCGCGCGAAGATCGTCGCGCGATGAGGGCGTGGATCGACGCCAGGAATGAAGCTTCGGGTGTGTGGGCCGGCACACACGAGCAGCGAAGATCGCGGTGATTACGTCGCCGTCGCGTAGGCCGCTTCCACTTCCTCTTCGTGGGCGGCCTGTCCGTCGAACGAAACGACGACGAGGGTCTGATCATCTTCCGGCGGACGGTTGCGCGTGAACCGCCGCACCGACCCCAGCAGCGTCTTCTTGATCTCCTCGGCCGACAAGTGGCCGGACTCGAGGAGGACGCGCTCGAACCTGTCGAAGCCGAACGGCTCGCCGTCGTCGTCGATCGCTTCGATGAGACCGTCGCTGTAGAGGATGAGGCGGTCGCCCGCCGCGAAATCGACGGTGTGCTCGCGGAACGGATCTCGCCGGCGAACGCCGAGCGGAAATCCCCACGAGGAGAGCGCCTCGAGCTTCCGTCTGCGCGCGCGAAAGACGTACGGATCGAGATGGCCGGCCGACGAGAATCGCAGGCGCTGCGCGACGGGATCGAGCAGGCCGAAGAAGAATGTCATGAGGATGCGGCGCGGCGCCGTCCGGATGACGATCTCGTTCAGCACGTTCATGACCTTTCGCGGCGTGGGATCGACGTCGACCTGCACCAGGAGCGCCGATTTCGCCATCGCCATCACGATGCCGCTTGTTAGGCCGTGGCCGGAGACGTCGCCGAACGCGATGCCGATCTCGCCGGTCGGGAGTGGCAGGAAGTCGAAGTAGTCGCCGCCGATCTCCGTCGCCGCGCGATAGTGTGACGCCACCGACGCGCCCGAAAGCCGCGGCGCCTCGACCGGCAGCAGTGCGGCCTGGATGCGGTTCGCCGCGTCGATCTCCGCCTTCACGCGCTCGCGTTCGACGATGCGGCGCACGTGCGGCGCGAGATCTTCGTACGCGTAGACGACCTCCCGCCGCGTGGCGAGCGCGGCGATCGCGAACGCGAGAGCTGCGAGCGCCGGAACTGCGATCGTCGTCGCGAGTTGGGCCCGTTGATGTCCTTCCGCGACGGACATCAGCGGCGTCGCCATCGTGATGATGCTGCCGAGGAAGAGGGAAACGGACATGGCGAGGAGGTCGTAGCCGATGAAGACGCCGATTGCCAACGCCATGCCGCCGACGTCGAAAATCATGCGGTGGATGAACGGATCGGTCGGCACATCGCAGACCGCGCCCATCATCGCCATCGCGAGCGTTGCGATGATTCCGAGCGGCAGCACGCGACGGCGATGCGTCCACGCGAGAAGGAACAGCGCGATGAGCGGAAAGACGATCGCGTCGATCATCGAATAGAGGATCAGCAGCGCCGGGCCGCCCATGTTGAGCTGCGTGTCGGTGCCGACACCGCCGGAGACGTGAACGAGGTGCAGTGCGAGCGGAATCGCGCCGATCGCGAACGCGCCCGCGGCAACGGCGGGAGCGCAGAGAAATCCGACGAGCATCGAGCGGCCGGTCGTCGCATTGAGCGGATCGCGGCGCAGGAGCGCGTCGAACGACGCGAGGCGCTCGCCCCACCGCTCGCGCGCGTAGCTCTCACCGACGGACCACGCGAAGAACGCGAGCACCGCGAGCACGAGGTCGTACAACAGAAAGATGAAGATCATGTAGACGAGAGCCGTCGTCGGCGCATCGAGGCTGCCGGTGTTGCTGCCTTCGACCGCAGGGCCGGCCATGATCCAGTCGGCTGCGATCCACAGCAGCGCGACGATGGCGAAAAGAATCGTCGCGGTGGCGACGCCGACTTCGCCCGCGTGGTACTTCTTGAGAAAGATCGTGAGCAGGATCAACAGCAGCGCGAAGAAAGCCGCGTAGCGGGCGATGATGCCGCCGATGTCGCTGTTCTCGCTCGTGAACGCGCTGCCGTCGGCGTATTCATCGTCGAGGCGCCATCCCGCGAAGCGATCGCCGGCGAACTGCACGACGAGATAGGGCACGACGTTGCCGATCGGAAAATCCGTCTGGATGCGGTAGCGAAAATTCCAGTCGGTGCGCGAGCGATACTCGGTCGGCCGCGCCGACTCGAACACGGGATTCGGCGCGCCCGGAAACTGCCGGGAGCGGACGAACGCGTCGGCGCGCGCCCGCAGCTGATCCGCGGTGGCCTTGGCGCCGACTTCCTCGTTGCGAAGGGAGAACACCGCCGACAACACCGCGCCGGTCGTTGCGTCGACGGCGACATAACCGTAGGGCGGATATTTCTCCCGTCCGCGCCGCCAGTAGCGCCGCACAAACGCGCGCAGACGCGGACCGAGGACCGGGTCAGTGGACGCGCGGCGCCGGAGATCGGGTTTCGTGTCGAGCTCTTTTTCCAGCCGGTACGACGGCGCCCATGTCGTGACCGCCCACGCCCGATCGACGGGGATGCCCAGCGAGCGTGCGGCGGCGTCGGCGATCGGGACGATGTCGCCGCGCGTCAGCCGGATGCCCGCCGGCTGCGCCGCGTTGAAGCGCGGCAACAGGACGGCAACGACCGCGATGCCCACGACAAAGGCAAGATAGGGAGCGTATCGTTTCATCCGTCAGCCAATGATACGTGTACGAACGTCCGCCGGTTATGCGCTGGCCGTCCTAACGTTCATCAATTTGTTCAACTACCTCGACCGCTGGGTGGTCGCGGCGGTGGTGGAGTCGATCAAGCGGTCGGAGCTACACCTGTCAGACACCGAGCTGGGGCTCGTCGGCACGGGCTTCATCTTTGTGTACACATTAACATCGCCAATTTTCGGATCGCTCGGCGACCGGCGGTCGCGTCCGCCGCTGATCGCGATCGGAGTGGCGCTGTGGAGCATCGCCACGGCACTCGCGGGATTCGCGCGCGGATTCACGTCGCTCTTCAGCGCGCGATCGGCGGTGGGCATCGGCGAAGCGGCGTACGGCACGATCGCACCGGCGCTTCTCGCCGATTCGTTTCCGCTGGAAAAGCGCGGACGTGTGTTTGCGACGTTCTTCGCCGCGATCCCCGTCGGCTCCGCGGCCGGCTACGTGTTAGGCGGACTGGTCGACAAGCATTTCGGCTGGCGCGCGGCGTTCTGGATCGCCGGCGCGCCCGGGCTGCTGCTCGCGCTGCTCGTGATGTTCATCGGCGATCCTCCACGCGGTTCGCAGGATGCGTCGCATGGAGCACCGGCTTCAAGCGGTCGGACGGACCCGGACATGTCGGATGGAGCACCGGCTTCAGCCGGTCGGATGGACTCGGACATGTCGCATGGAGCACCGGCTTCAGCCGGTCGGATGGACTCGGACATGTCGGATGGAGCACCGGCTTCAGCCGGTCGGATGGACTCGGACATGTCGCATGGAGCGCCGGCTTCAGCCGGTCGGATGGACCCTCAAGCCCGTCCGATGCACCAGGCTAAAGCCGGGGCTCACCCGGCTAAAACCGGGGCTCCATATCGGCACCTGTTCAAAAACACCCACTACATGCTCACGGTGATCGGCTATGGCGCGTACACGTTCGCGTTAGGCGGACTCGCGTTCTGGATGCCCGCGTTTCTCGAACGATCGCGCGGGATGACGCGCAGCGAGGCGACGGTGACGTTCGGCGCGATCGCGCTCGTCACCGGATTCGTCGGGACGTTCGCCGGCGGCTGGCTCGGCGATTTTTTCCTGCGCTGGACGAAGCAATCGTACCTGTGGGTGTCGGGCATCGTGACGCTCGTCGCCGCGCCGGTGACGTACATCGCGCTCTCCGATCACCGCCGCGGCGTGTACCTCGCTGCGATCGTGATCGCCGAGCTGCTGATCTTCGCGTCGACGGGACCGGTGAACTCGGCGATCGTGAACGCCGTCGCACCCGGCGAGCGCGCCACCGCCCTCGGCCTCTCCGTCTTCGTCATGCACCTCCTCGGCGACATTCCCTCGCCGCCGCTGATCGGCAGGATCTCCGACGCGACCTCGCTCGAGCATGCGTTTCTGATCGTGCCGCTGGCGGTGCTGATCGGCGGCGCGATCTGGACGTACGCGGCATGGCGCGCCGAGTAATCGCCGCGGCGCTGCGGCTGCTCCTGCGCGTGTTCTTCCGGCGCATCGAAGTCGTCGGCGATGTTCCCCGCGATCCGGTGATCTTCGCGATCAATCATCCGAACGCGCTCATCGATCCGCTGTTTCTTCTCTGCTTCGCGCCACGGCCGGTGTCGTTTCTGGCGAAGGCGCCGCTGTTTCGAATGCCGGTGATCGGCTGGTTCACGCGCGCTCTCGATGCGATTCCGGTGTACCGGCGTCAGGACAACGTGTCGACCGCCGGAAATCGCGAGACGTTCGCGCGCTCGCGCGAGGTGCTGCAGCGCGGCGGCGCGATCGCGATTTTTCCGGAGGGGACGACACACAGCGATCCGCAGCTGCGCGAGCTCAAGACCGGCGCGGCACGCATCGCGCTCGGCGCCGCGATTCGCGTGAGCATCGTGCCGGCCGGTTTGTACTACACGGCGAAGCAGACGTTTCGCAGCTCGGCGCTCGTCTACTTCGGGACGCCGATTGCCGTCGAGCCGGAGCCTGTCGACGCCAACGGCGAGCCGCGCCCGGATTCGGTCGAACGTTTGACGAAGGAGATCGAAGAGGCGCTCGCCGCCGTCACGCTGCAGGCCGATTCGCACTCCGCGCTGGAGCTCATCGCGCGCGCCGAGCGGATTTTCACGGCGGGCGAAGACGTGGCGCTCGCGCGCGAGCTCGAGCTGCGCAAACAGTTCGTTGCCGGTTACGCGTACTTGCGCGAGCGCGATCCGGGCCGGCTGACACGGCTCGAATCGATGATCCAGGAAGTCGATGCGGAGCGGCTTGTGCCGCGCGCTCGCATCGCGCCGCAGCGGCTCGCGCTCGTCCCGTTCGGCGTCATCGGCGCCGCGATCCACTGGCCCGTGTACCGGCTGATCGGATTTCTGGCGACGCATTTGTCGAGCCGCGAAGACGAGATGGTGGCAACGGTCAAAGCCATCGCCGGAGCCGTGCTCTATCCGCTGATGTGGATCGCGCTCGCGATCGCGACCGGCTTGCTCGCGGGCGTGTGGTGGGCGCTCTTCGTCCTCGTCGCTCTCCCGCTCCTCGGTTATGCCGCGCTGGTCTCGCTCGAAGCGCTCGACGATCTCCGCGCGCGCGTGCGGCGGCGCGACATCGCCGCGCAGCAGCAGGCGATCCGCGACGAGGTGCTCAGCGTGGCGAAGTCGATGTCGCAGTCGTCGTCTGCTGGCGCTGCTGTTGAAGGATGACGAGCTTTTTCTGGAGGTTCATGAGGATCAGCACGAGCACCAGGATCAGCACGATTCCGAAGATGCGGACGATCCAGCGGTTCATGAGAATCTCTCCGCGAAGCGCGCCGTCCATTCGATTGCGTAGCGCATCGGCGCGGCGTCGGCGATGCCTTTGCCGGCGATGTCGAATGCCGTTCCGTGATCGACCGACGCGCGCAGGTACGGCAGACCGATCGTGACGTTGACCGCGCGGTCGAACTCGATCGTCTTGATCGGAATCAGCGCCTGATCGTGATACATCGCCATGATCACGTCGTATTGTGCACGGAAGATCGTGTCGGCGGGATGCGGGCCGCTGATCGCGATGCCTTCGGCCCGTGCGGCGTCGACGCCGCGCTCGATCTCGCGCTCCTCGTCGCCGAAACGCCCTCCTTCTCCCGCGTGCGGATTGACCCCGGCCACGCCGATTCGCGGCGCTTTGCCGTACAGCCGCGCGAACTCGCGGGACGTCAGCCGGGCGAGCGCTGCGATGTCGTCGGCGCGAATCGATTGCACGGCTTCGCGCAGCGGAACGTGCACCGTTAGCAGTACCGCGCGGATCGACGGCGAATCGAAGTACATCGCGTAGTCGTGGGCGTAGCGGCGGAGTGCCGCGCGTTCCGCGAGGAGTTCCGTGTGGCCGGGGAAACGCGAGCCCGCGGCCGCGATCGCCTGTTTGTGAATCGGTGCCGTGACGAGCGCGGAGCATTCGCCCGACTCGATCGCGCGGATCGCGGCATCGATCGACGCGAGGGCGATGCGTCCGTAATCGGCGGAGATCTCGCCGTAGCGGACGGCGCCCGATCCGCCGACGTCGGCGAAATCGATGCCCGCCGGCGGACGCGCGAACGCGCGGCTGCCGAACACGCGCGCGGGAACGTCGAGCGAGGCGAGCGCTTCGAAGACGACTTCCGCACCGATTCCAGCCGGGTCGCCCAGGGTGATCGCCAGCGGCTTCACGGCGGGAGTATAGGTGGGCAGCGGGTAGCGGGTAGCGGGATTGCGAGTAGGGGTAGGGCTCCTACCCGCCACCCGCTACCCGCCACCCGCTAGTCGGTGAGCTCTTCGGCCTTGAAGAGGTACTTGATGCAGTGCTTCTGGATGAGCAGGTTCGGTGCGCCCTCGCGGTTTACTTTGAGGCAGTTCCTGTCGTACCACTCGATCCAGCCGCGGATCTCCTCGCCGTCGGTCATGACGATGACCATCGGCGTTCTGGAGTTCATCTGCTTGACGTAGTAGAAACTCTCGGCGCTCGTGGACTCGGGGGGAGCCGGCTTGAGCTGCCGGCCGTTTTTCGGCGCGCGCTTGAAATCATTCGGGGAGGGGCGAAAGAACTTGCGAACTACGCCGTTTCCGTCTTCCCCATACGGACGATTCGAGAATGCCATGCGCGCCTCCGTTCCGTGACCGTGGTGATTTGTAAGTGCTATCGGCGTCGTTGCGAAGCTCGTGCCGGAGGAGAGCTCGCATAGAATGGCGCGGCTTTTGCCGCGGGAGGCGTTCCATTGAATTCAGTCGTCTGCATCGCTCAAGTTCCCGATACCGAAGCTCGAATCAAGATCGCCGGCGACGGCCGCCGCATCGACGAGACCGGCATCAAATTCATCGTTTCACCCTACGACGAGTACGCGCTCGAAGAGGCGATCCGCGTCAAGGATGCGAAAGGCGGCGACGTCACGGTGATCAGCTTCGGGCCGGATCGCGTTCAGCAGGCGCTGCGCGAATGCCTGGCGCGCGGCGCGACGAAGGCGCTGCACGTCAAAGGTGAAACGGCAGAGGCCGACTCGCTCGGGATCGCCGAGGTCCTCGCCGCGGCGATCAGATCAGTCCCTCACGATCTCGTCTTCTTCGGCAAGCAGGGCGTCGGCACGGACAACTCGCTCGTCGGCCCGATGGTGGCCGAGCTGCTCGGATATCCGCAGATCAACGTCGTCACGCATTTCGAAGCCGGAGAGGGCAAGGTCACTGCGCATCGCGAGATCGAAGGTGCCGAGGAGATCATCGAAGCGCCGATGCCCGCGGTGGTCACGGCGCAGAAGGGCCTCAACGAACCGCGCTACGCGTCGCTGAAGGGCATCATGGCGGCGAAGAAGATCCCCATCGATTCGAAGAGCGTCTCCGATCTTGGGTTGCAGGATTCGGAGATCTTCAATCAGCGCGTCATCACGGTCAAACTCGAGTTACCGCCGGAGAAGCAACCCGGCCGAAAGATCGACGGCGGTGACGCCGCCGCCGCGGCACGAGAGATCGTGAAGTACATTCGCGAAGAGGCGAAGGCGCTCTAATGGCCGGCATACTTGTTTTCGGGGAAGTCAAAGACGGGAAGCTGAAGAAAGTCTCGCGCGAGGCGCTGTCGATCGGCCGCAAGCTTGCGGAAGCGGCCGGCGGCGACGTCGCCGCGTTTGCGAGCGATCGCAATGTTGCCGGCGAGGCGGGGCGATACGGCGCGAAAAAGTTGTTCGTGGCGAACGTCGGACCGTACACAACCGAGCTTTACGCAGCGGTGTTGGAGCAGGCGATCGTGCAGATGCAACCGGCGGTCGTACTATTCGGCGCTACGTCGAACGGACGTGATCTCGCGCCGCGGGTCGCTGCACGGCTGAAGGCCGGCGTGGCGTCGGATGCCGACCGTTTGGAGTGGCGCAGTGGGAAACTGATTGCCCGGCGGCCGGTGTACTCGGGGAAAGCGTACGCGACGGTCGAAGTGAGCGGCACCTGCGCGATCGCGACAACGCGGCCGAACGCATTTCCAGCCGAGGAGTCGCAGGGCGGGGCGGCGGAGGTCGTCGAAATCGCGGTGCCGCAGATCGAGGCGAAAGCGAAGCTCGCCGGCACGAAGGCGTCCGAGGCGGGGGAGATGTCGATTGCGGAGGCGGACATCATCGTCGCAGGCGGCCGTGGGCTGAAGGAGGCGGCGAACTTCTCGCTGATTCGCGACCTTGCTCATGCGATCGGGGGCGCCGTCGGCGCGTCGCGCGCGACGGTCGACGCCGGGTGGATCGATCATCAGCACCAGGTCGGCCAGACCGGTCGGGTCGTCAGCCCTAACCTTTATATTGCCGCGGGGATCTCCGGGGCGATCCAGCACCTCGCCGGGATGTCTTCATCGAAGCACATCATTGCAATCAATAAGGATTCGGAGGCTCCAATCTTCCGCGTTGCGGACCTCGGCATCGTCGGCGATCTCTTCCAGATTGTCCCTGCCCTGACCGAAGAAGTGAAGAAATTGAAAGCACATTGATTTCTATCGTTGGATATAGCGCAATGGATCTGAATGGCTATATATTGTGACATCGATCACGGTTACCCGGGCGCTGAACGAAATTCTTAGCCAGGCGAGAAGCGGCGCACTACGGGGGTTGGGAGTGTTTGTCCGTTCGGCACGGACAATCGCGTGAGTTTCTGCCAGGTCAATCGCCTGCGCGGAACCGTGGAGCGTTGCCCAGCGCCGGAAGGGGCGCATGAGCAACAAAGTTGTCGCAGCAATGCTCCTGATGACGGGTTCCGTCGTGATCCCGCTCTGCGCCGGCTCAAGTTCCGCAACGCTTTCCGTTTCCGTTCAGGTCCTTGCCCGGACGATCGTAACGGTCGATAGTCAGCCTTCGACTGTGAGTGTCACCGCCGCGGACGTATCCCGCGGCTACATCGATCTTCCGCAATGTGTGCTGTTCCACGTCCGAAGCAATGCCGCGAACGGCTACGCGATGCAGTTTCAGCCGGTCAGCTTTCCTTTCAGTCGCGCCGATGTGACGTGGGGTTCGGCGTCCGCGACGATCGGCAGCGATGGCGCCTGGATTTCGGAGCCGTATGAGGCGGGCACGCATGCAGGGGCGTTCAACGTGCGGCTCGAGCTCGCGCCCGGAACGCAGCCGGGCACGTACGAGTGGCCGGTCGGATTCGACACGGGCTCGCTCTGAGAGCGTGATCTCGCTCACAATTCCTTTCTTCCACCTCTAATACACTCTTCAGCCTTCCCGCAGAGAGGGAAAACCGTTCAAGACCGCTTTGACTCATTTTTGACAGCGGGTGGACGTACGAATGACGGGTAGCCCAAGGAAAGAGCCGGGCTGACGCACAATTCATTTTCCATCTCACGATCCCTCACACACCCGACCTTAACTTGTGCACTGTCGAAAGCCGCTCTGCGGAGTCGACAAGTGGAGTGAGTGTTAAGGGTAAGTCCAATACAACAAACAACTTTGAATTAGGAGCATAAGAAAATGAAGCGCACAATCCTCTCCCTCATCGCCCTGACGGCCATCGTTTCTGCAGCCCCGCTGTTCGCGGCGCAGCAGACGGCCAACCTCAATGTGACCGCCTCGGTTTCGGCGGTTTGTCAGATCACGACGACGGCGGTTGCCTTCGGCGCGTACGATCCGGTCGTTGTCAATGCGGCGACCGACCTGACCGCAGCGGGCAGCGTGAACGTCGCCTGCACCAAGGGCACTCCCGCAACGATCGACCTCGGAACCGGCGCCAACTTCTCGGCAGGCAGCCGTCGGATGTCCAGCGGTACCGACTTCCTCGGCTACGCGCTCTACAAAGATGCAGCGCGCACCCAGGTGTGGGGCACGGGCCTGACCGGCGGCAGCACGGCTGCGTATACGTCGGCCTCGAAGGCTTCGGCTTCGGTCCCGGTGTACGGCACGGTTCCCCAGGCTCAGGATGTGACGGTAGGTTCGTACAGCGACACAGTTGTTGCCACAATCAACTATTAGTCGCATCATGACAGGAGATGTCCGACGGTCCGATGAGAAGGGTTCTTGCGCTAGCTGTGATCGTTCTCGGCCTGGTTCTCCAGGCCGGGAACGCGGCGGCGAGCGCCTATAAGGTCACCCCGGTTCGCGTTACCTTCTCCGGGCCTTCGAGCACTTTGCTGACGCTGAAGAATGAAAGCGATCAGCCATTGCGGTTCCAGATCAGCTCGTACTCGTGGTCCCAGGATGCCAAAGGTGCCATGCAGTTGACCCCGACGGACGACATAGCATTTTTCCCGGCTCTGTTGAGCCTGAATCCCGGTGAGGAGCGGAAGGTCCGCGTTGCTTCCACGGTGGCAGCGACAACGACCGAGAAGACTTACCGGATTTTCTTTGAAGAGTTACCGCCGCTGGAGAAGCCCGAGGCATCGGGCGCCCAGGTCCGGATCCTGACGAAGATGGGAATTCCGATCTTCGTCACGCCGGCGAAGGGAAGCGCCGAAGCGAGCATCGAGTCGGTCCGGATGGACAAAGGGACGCTCGCATTCGACGTACGCAACAGCGGCAACGTGCATTACGCACTCGAGGGAGTGAAGGTGCACGGGCTGGGCGCGAACGGCGAATCGCTGTTCGAGCATCAGCTGGACGGGTGGTACGTGCTCGCGGGAAGTCTTCGGTCGTACACCGCCGACATCCCCGCGGACACATGTTCGAAGTTGAAGAAGATCGTGATCGACGCCGAGACGGACATTCCGGACAAGGCGACGATCAGCAAGGAGCTCGAGGTCTCGCCGGCGCTCTGCAAGTAATGCGAGGAGCTGGCGATTGGAACAATGCGAAACGCGCGTTTCCTCTTCGCCTTCGGTTGCGTGATGATCGCAACCTCGCTGTTCGGAGCGACGCAGTCGGCGCCGCTGACGGTCAGCGCGGAGGTCATTTCCAACTGCGTGATCGCGACCTCGAATCTGGCCTTCGGTCAATATGATCCGCTCTCGCAGAACGCGACGCAGGAACTGGACGCATCGGCGCAGGTGACGGTGGTCTGCACGCGCAACACCGGCGCGACCGTGATTCTCGATGCCGGGCGCAGTCCGATGGGCAGCACGCGGACTCTCTCCGGCACCAGCCAGCATGTCACGTATCAGCTGTACCGCGACGCCGGCAGGACTCAGGAGTGGGGGGGCGGCGACACCGGCAGTCTTCAGTTCGTTTCCGAGGGCGTTCACAAACCGCAGCAAGTGACGTTGTATGGGCGCATCCCCCCCGGGCAGGAAGTCGCCTCCGGTCTCTACACCGATGTCGTGACGGCGACTGTGGATTTTTGAGGGGAGAATGATGTGCGCACTCGCCGACGGCTGATTCGCTTCCTGGCGCTCGCCATGGCCGCCGTGTGCGTTCTGACTTCCCGCCCCGCTCGCGCGGAATCGAAAGAGATTCTTCTCCCTCTCACATTTAACGCGATCGCCAAAGGCGACGTCGCGGCCGTGATCGACGGTGAAGACGTCTTCATGAATCCGGCGGACCTGCAGAGTTTCGGGCTCACCGGGCCGATGTGGACGCGCTTGATCAATTTCGCGGGGCTCGTGCGAGGATCGCGGCGCACGGTGGGAGGCACGCAGTTCGTCTCACTTCGAGCGCTTGCGCCCTACCTCACGTTCAGGATCGATCCGGCGACGCTGTCGCTGACGATCACCGCGAATCCAAACCTTCTCGCGCCGACAAATCTGAACGTGCAGCTCGGACCGCCCGCGGACATCGTCTATTCGCGCGACAACAGCACCTTTCTCAACTACTCGATCACCGATCAAATCGGCCATCGTCCCGCGTTCTTTGCCGAGAACGGAACGAGCATTCACGGCTCACTCCTTTACAACAGCGTGTCGCAGACGGACCAGGGCGACTTCGCGCGCCTGCTGACGAGCTACATCATCGATGACCGCTCGCACCTGCGCCGCTGGACCGCGGGCGATGCGACCGTGAGCACCGATCTGCTCGGCGCTGCGGGCCTCGTCGGCGGCGTGACCGTCTCGCGCAACTTCAACCTCGATCCCTATTTCGTGCGCTATCCGCCGCTCGATCTCCGCGGCATCGCCACGACGCCGTCGCGCGTCGAGGTGTACGTCAACGGTGCGCTCGTGTCGCAGCAGGAGATTCCTCCGGGGCCGTTCGAGCTCAACAACATTCCCGTCCAGTCGGGCGCCGGCAACGCGCAGGTCGTGATTCGCGATGCGTTCGGACGCACGCAGACGATCAACCAGCCGTATTACTTTTCGACCGGCGTCCTCGAGCGCGGTCTGAGCGAATTCACTTACTCGGTCGGCGCGCTCCGCGAGAACTTCGGTTCGAAGAGCTTTGACTACGGCTCGCCGGCGTTCGTCGGATTTCAGCGATACGGCCTAACAGACGACCTGACGTTGGGCGGAAGGCTCGAGACATCGCGCGATCTGATCTCCGGCGGCCCGAACGTCAGCTGGCGATCGCGGCTCGGTCAAATCGACTTTTACGGGGCGGCGAGCGACGACCACGGCCGTTCGGGAGTCGCCGGGAGCTTCGGCTACTCGTATCTCGCGCGACGATTCAGCTTCGGCGGCGTGACGCGCATGTTCAGCCGCGAATACGCGAATCTATCGATGCTGCCGCAGGCCGACCGTCCGCTTTCGGACCTCAATGTCTTCGTGACGACCGTCATGGGCCGCGCGAGCATGACTCTCCTGTGGACCAAGTCGAACATGCGCGACAGCTCGAACAGCAACAGCGTGACGCTGCTGACGAACCTTCCTCTCAACGCGCGTGCGAACCTGTTCGTCTCGGTCGGGCGCGATACCCTCGGATCCGACCGGCCGCAGGCGACGGTCTTTGCGGGCCTGAGCTACTTCTTCGGCGGAACGACGTCCGCCAGCCTGAGCGTCGATCATCGGGGCAATCAGACCCAAACGGTCGCCGAGATCGACAAGACGCTGCCGGTCGGGACCGGCTTCGGCTACCGCCTGCAGACGGCGACCTCTGCCGACACGCATACCGGCACCGGAGTGCTGCAGTATCAGAACGATTTCGGTCGTTACGAAGTCGACTTCGATCCGTTCCACACCAGCAATCGGCCGACGATCACCGCGGCCGGCGGCCTCGTCTACGAAGGACGATCGCTGCTGACGTCGCGTCCGATCGACGACGGATTCGCACTCGTGCGCCTTCCCGGCATCGAAGGCGTGCGCGTCTACGCGAGCAACAATCTCGTCGGCCGCACCGACTCGAACGGCGACCTTCTCGTGCCGAACCTCCTGCCGTACTACGGCAATCGTTTGAGCATCGACGACCGCGACGTTCCCTTCGATTACGAAGTGGACGACACCGAGAAGACCGTCGCGCCGCCGTACCGCGGCGGTGCGCTGGTCGGCTTCCCACTCAAGCAGATCCGCACGATCAGCGGCGCGGTCGTCGTTCGGGCGGAGGGGAAGGACGTCATTCCAACGTTTGGAGAGCTGACGCTCACGTCCTCCGCCGGTTCGTTCCAATCGCCTCTCGGACGCGGAGGCGAGTTCTATTTCGAGAATCTCGCGTCCGGGACGTACGACGCGCTCGTCGAATACGGTACCGGCGAGACGTGCCGCTTCCGCATCGAGATTCCGGCGCACACGGCGTCGGTCGTCAAGCTGGGCGCGAAGACCTGCATGAACAACGGAGCGAAGCAATGAAGCGCGTCGCGCTCCTCGTCGCCGCCATCGCGTTCGCGCCGGCTGTTCATGCGCAGTGCAGCTTCTCGTCCGGTCCGACCAACATCAACTTCGGGATGTACTCGGTCTTTTCCGGATCTCCGGTCACGGCGACGTCCACGTTCCAGGTGCAGTGCACGTTCAACACGGCGACGGTGACGCTGTCGCGCGGCGGTGCACCGACGTACAACCCTCGCCTCATGACGCGAACGGTCACTCCGCTGATGACGATGGACTACAACCTGTTCATGGACGCGGCAAACACGACGATCTGGGGTGACGGCACATCGGGCACATCGTATCTTCAGCAGTTCGTCTGGTTCTTTTCACGTCTGAATGGGACAATCTACGCGACCATCCCGGCCGGCCTCGATATCGGGCCCGGAACCTACACCGACACCGTGCAGGCGACGGTCGACTGGGGCAACAACATCGCACAGCGATCGTTCACGATCACCGCCGCGGTGCCTGCCGAATGCACCGTGTCGACGTCTGCCTTGAATTTCGGTGGATACGATCCGGTCGTCGCCAACTCCGCGACGCCGAAAGACGGCACGGCGACCGTCGACGTTTACTGTACGAAAGGAGCGCTCGCGAGCGTGGCGCTCGACACCGGGTCGCATGCTTCGGGCAGCACCCGCCGCATGCTCGGCAGCTCCGGTGATTTTCTGAATTACGAGCTTTATCGCGACGCGTCACGAACCACCGTGTGGAACAGCACGAACATCGATACGGGCACGTCCGCGTCGCGATTAACACCAATCAACGGCGGCTTTACCGTCTACGGCCGCATTCCCGCCGGCCAGGATGTGAGCGTGGGCAACTACAGCGACACCGTCCTGGTCACGGTCAGCTACTGACAATGAGAAAATTTCTGCCGGCTGTCGCGCTCCTTGTGCTCCTCATGTCTGCCAGTGCGGCGCGAGCGAGCTGCACGTGGACCTCGAATCCCACGAACATCAACTTCGGGACGTACTCCGTGTTCGGAGGGACGAACCTGACCGGCACGTCGACGTTCCAGTTCAATTGCACCGCCCGCACCACGGTCACCGTCTCGCTTTCGCGCGGCACGGCCAACAGCTACACGCCCCGTGGAATGCCGCGCACCACCGCGCCGACGACGCCGCTTCTGCCGTACAACGTCTTCGACGATGCGGCGAACACGATCATCTGGGGTGACGGCACCGGCGGCAGCAACGACGACACCGTCACGGCCGGCAACGGAGGCACGACGTTCACCGGCACCGCGTACGGGACGCTCTTCGCCGGCGCTGACGTTCAGGCCGGCACGTACCTCGACACGATCACGGTGCTTCTCGCCTGGGCCGGCGGAAATGCCTCGAAAACCTTCACCGTCAGCGCGACGGTCTCGACGACCTGCTCCGTATCGACGGTCGCCGTCTCGTTCGGCGCGTACGATCCGGTCGCCGCGAACGCCGCCACGCCGCTCGACGCGAATGGAACCGTCAATGTGTTGTGCACGATGGGCACTCCCATCACCGTTCTCCTCGACCTCGGCCAGCACGCATCGGGCACGACGCGGCGGATGCTGTCGGGCGCCGCGAACTTCCTGAACTACGAGATTTACAACAACTCCGGACGCACCGTCATCTGGAACACGGTCAACACCGTTTCAGGGACTTCGACATCGAAGAACACACCCGTGAGCGGAGGCTTGACCGCCTACGGACGCATTCCCGCCGGACAGGATGTCACGATGGGCGCGTACGCGGACGCGCTTCTCGTGACGGTCAACTACTGAGCTGCGACGACGACCAGCGTCACGTCATCGCCGAAATCGCCGCCGGAGAAATCGCGGAGCTCCGCCATGATGCGCTCCTGAAGCTCGCGAGCGCCGAGGTGTCGATGGGCGATGAGGAGCTGGATGAGCCGATCGTCGCCGAAGTCTTCCTCGCCTCGCCGCGCCTCGGTCGCGCCGTCGGTGAACAGTACGATGCGATCGCCCGGCGCGATCGGCATCACGTCCTGCTCCTGTCGCACATCGCGAAAGAGGCGGCACATTGCCGGACCGCCGCGCACGAGCCGGTCGACGCTGCTGTCGCTCCGGACGACGATCGGAGGATTGTGCCCGGCGTTGCTGTACGCGAATGTCCGCGATGCGGCGTCGACGACGCCGTAGAAAAACGAAATGAATTTTCCGCCGACGAGATTGCCGCCGACGATCTGCTTCACGCGCTCGCACACGACGGCCGGCTCCGTTGTCGCCGACGCCGTCGCTTTCACCGCGGCCTGCAGATTCGCCATCAGCAGCGCGGCCGGCATGCCTTTCCCGGCGACGTCGCCGATGCAGATCCCGGCCTTTGCCGCCCCGAGGTCGAGCGTGTCGAAGTAGTCGCCGCCGACGCTGCGCGCCGGGTGCCACATTCCGCTGATCTCGATTCCGTCGAGCTGCGGGAAACGCGTCGGTAGCAGGATCTGCTGCATCGCGCGGGCCTGCTCGAATTCGACTTCCTCGATGCGCAGCCTCGCGTTCTCGATGCCGATCGCGATCTGCGAGGCCGCGGAGCTGATGAACTCGAGATCGTCCGCATTGAAATCCTCATCGGAGAGCTTTGATCCGAACGCGATGAGCGCGAGGACGCCGCGCGCGGTACGCACCGGTACGACGAGCGTGGCGCCGAGCTTCCGCAGCGGTTCGGGTACGGGCGACGCGTCGCTGACCGGCACTCGCACGCGGCCGAGGACCTCGTCGGCGACGCCGACTTTCGCGGTGACGACGAATTCCGCGTCGCGGCGCAACGCGATGATCACCGAACGGTTCTGCAGCGCCTGCTGAACCTGCTCCGCCGATCCGCGAAGGAACTCGTCGCCCGCGACGCCGCCGATCGCATTGCCGATGTTTCGCAGCGCCAGCGGATAGTCGCGTTTCTCGCGGAACAGATTGCGATCGACCATGCGCTGCAGACTGTTGCGAATCGGAACTGCTGCGATCGCCACGATCACTGTCGATGCAACGAGGACCGTCGAATTCGTCAGCCCCGCGAATTTCACGAGCGCCGTGCCGACGGCGGCAACCACAACCGCGTAAAGCGCGAAGATGACGAACGTGAGAATCGAGTAGAGCACCGTGCGCCGGATGATGACGTCGATGTTCATCAGGCGGTATTTGAGGATCGCGAACGCGAACGCGATCGGAATCAGGATGTAAATGAGTTTTCCGATGATGTCCGGGGCGCCGTAAAGGAGCGAAACCATCGGTCCGCGATTGAAGGTCCCGAAGACGATCGCGAAACCGGCGATGGCCAGCAGGATCTTGCTGCCCATCGCGACCATCATCGCCCAGATCGGCCACTTCACCTGCTGCCGCTCTTCGGCGCCACTTTCGCGGTAGCTGCGGAACATCGCCACAAACGTCGCCACTGCGTAGGCTCCGAACGTCGCGATGCCCGCGATGACGAGGATGAGCGTCGCGGCAAACAGCGGCACGACCGATTTCGATCGAGCCATCATGCGGCCGGCGGCGAACAACCCTCCGGCATACGAAGAGACGACGACGGTCACGACTGCGATCGGCGCGTTGAGGACGCCTTCACGAATGCCGCGCCGGACGATGCTCGCAATGACTACACAGAGTCCCACGACAGCACCCGCGGCCGCCGTTGCGAAGATCGCTTTGGTCGCCGACGTCCCTCGCTGTTCCAGCGCCGTGAGCGCGGCAAGGAGCACGAGGCCATACACGACGAAGGCGGTGGGATAGGCGTACACCCATCGCAGCACTTTCGGCCTGCGCTCGAGAACGGGCCGCCGTTTCGGGAATACGAGCGCGAGATGCAGCAGCAGCGGCGCGAAAAAGAGCCCGCTCGCGCCGACGCTGACGAAGCGCCAGATGTCCCGCGAGGACTGATTCGCCGAGATGCCGCGCATTTGCGAGGAGTCCACCTGCAGAAGCGATGTGTTGACGAACGTGACCGCCGCGACCACTGTCATCGCGAAAAACACGACGGCGCGCGCATCGGCGGGCCGCCGCCAGAAGACGAACGTGCCGATCAGCAGGAACGTGACCGCCACCGCGATCGACGTGAGAAAGCTCGCGGCGAACACCGGTGAGCGGAGCGGAGACTCGAGCCGCAGCGCAATGTCGCGCGGCCGGCCGGCACGCGAGAGCCGGTAGCGCAGCAAATCTCCGCTCCTCATTCCGTTCGCCAGCAGGGAAAGCCGGTCGAAGTCGCGCGCGGAGATTCCGTTGATCGCAAGAACAACATCTCCGCGCTCGATCCCGGCGCGGTCCGCAGGCGCGCCGGGGTACAACATGAAGACCGCGCCGGGCTGGATGGCGGCCGTTCCGCCTGAGGGTCCGGTTGGACCGAGCGAAGGAATGTAGCTGAACCCCGCCCAGCCCGAGTGCGCCATCACGTTCACTCGCCATGCGCCGTATCCGACGACGCCCGCCAGCACAGCGATCGCGATCAAGATGCCGATCGTGCGGCGTGAATTGCTCACGGTATTTGTTACGGATGCCTCCCGTGCGAGTTTACAATGCCGGGCAATCGCAGAACTTCCGGGAGCTCAACGCGAAGCGCTCGATGTCGATGTCGTGATCGTCGGCGGGTCGACGAGCTCCGTCAGATTCGGTTGTCCACAAATGCGACAACGCGTCTTCGCGCCACCGCATCGCGATGCGTGTGACGTCGCCGCCGGTGAAATGCCCCGATCACCGAAGGTGCGCTCCTCAAGCTCGCCCGCGCCGAGCTGACGGTGCCATCCGCGATGGGCGTTTGGTTCTGATAGCATTCATTTTTCGCCGAACCAACTTCATTTCGATCATGAATCGCCGCCTGCCGGTCTCCGCGTTTGCGTTCCTCGTCCTGAGTGTCGGACTGAGGGCGAGCGCGGCGACGACGCAGCTGCAGATCCTGATCGATAGCGACAACAACGACACGACCGGATGTGCCGTCGCGACGCCAGCGGGGACCTTCGCGGGCGTTGAGCAGATCGTCACGACGAGCTTCGACGATGCGGTCAGCGGCGTCACGCGGCAGCGATGCGTCGATCCGGCGGCGTCGACATTCAGTCCGGCCGAGGCGTTCGGGCCGAGCGGGTGGAAGGTGGGGTCGGGGAGCGGCACGCTCCTTGTCGAGACGCACCTTGGCACCCCGCCCAGCGGCCCGATGCGGTTTGGCTTCGTGATCAATTCCGGGACGCTCGTCGACGCGATTCTCAACGAGCCGGATGGCAGCGCGATCATCTTTCCGCAGCCATACACCGGCCCGCCGCGGCGGCGCGCCGTAGTCCTCGACAGCGGACGACAGATCACGCTCGACGGCAACGGTGCCGATTGGGACGGACTGCAGCCGATCGTGCAATACGCCGCGGGCATCGGGACGGCCGCGCTGCAGTTCCTGAACGTCTGGGCGTTCGGCAGCCCGAATGACACATATCTTCGGTTTGACGTCCAGGACAACCCGAACGCGCCGAAGGCCAATCCCGATTCGTACACGACTCTTCGGTCCGCGACGCTTACGGTTGCCGCGCCGGGGGTGCTGGCGAACGATCGCGATCCGAACGGGAAGCCGCTGCACGCGACGCTGGTGACAGGTCCTCAGCATGGGACGCTGACCCTGAACGCCGACGGCGGTTTCACGTACACGAACGACGGATCGCAAGCACCCACGGATCGATTTGAATATCAGGCCAGCAACGGGACCGATGCGTCGAACACCGCCGTCTCCGCATTCATCGTGATCGATGGAACACCTCCTCTGATCACGAGCGCGAATCACACGACCTTCACGGTGGGGGCGCGGACGACATTCAAGGTGACTGCGACGGGCGTCCCCCAGCCGACTGTCGGACAATCTGCCCCTTTACCGAGCGGAGTTACGTTCGACGCGTCAACCGGAATCCTCACAGGGACCCCGGCAGCCGATACCGGAGGGAATCACACACTCCAGTTCACGGCGATGAACGCGGTGGGCACCTCGACGCAACTGTTCACGCTGGCCATCGACGAGGCTCCGACGTTCACGAGCGCGGCCACTCTCGCGCTGCAAGCCGGCAGCGCGGCAACCTTCTCGGTCACGACGTTCGGTTTCCCGGCGCCTTCGATGACGGAGAGCGGCGCGTTGCCGGCCGGAGTCACGTTCGTCGATAACCACAACGGCACCGCGACCATCGGAGGAACGCCGGCGAACGGCAGCGGAGGGACGTATCCGATCACGCTGACGGCGACAAACACAGCGGGGACGGCGAGTCAGTCGCTGAGCATCGTCGTGTGTAACGTCGTGACGGTGACAGACCCAGCGACGGTATCGGCGACCGCCAACAGCCCCTTCAGCCAGACCTTCACGCAGAGCGGCGGAGTGGGAGCGGTGACCTTCGCGCTCGACAGCGGCGTGCTGCCCGCCGGCTTGACGCTGTCATCGAGCGGAACGCTCTCGGGCACGCCCGCGCAGACCGGCACGTTCCCAATCACTGTGCGTGTCACCGACAGCCTGGGATGCATCGGCATCGGCGCCGCCTACAACCTGGTGGTGAGCTGTCAGAGCATCGCCGTCACCGATCCCGCCCTCGCGACCGGATCCGTAAACGCGCCGTTCAGCCAGACCTTCACGGCGGCGAATACGATCGGAACGGTGAGCTTCTCGACCGCAAGCGCATTACCGGCAGGACTCGCACTGTCGCCTTCCGGCGTGCTGTCGGGGACTCCGCTGCAGTCAGGGGCGTTCCCGATCGTTGTGGACGCGACCGATGGAAACGGATGCATGGGAACCGGTGCTGCGTACAACCTGATCATCGCCTGCCAGGCGATCGCGGTCGCCGATCCGGCGGGGGCGAGCGGAACCGTGAATGTGCCGTTCAGCCAGACGTTCACCGCGACGAACACGATCGGCGCCGTGACGTTCAGTACCGCGAGCGCGCTGCCAGCAGGACTGACACTGGCGGCGGACGGAACGCTCGCCGGGACGCCGACGCAGACGGGAACGTTCCCGATCGTCGTTGTGGCCACCGATGCGAACGGCTGCACCGGAACGGGCGCGACGTACAACCTCGTCATCGCGTGCCAGACGATCGGCGTTGCCAATCCCGCGAACGCCGCCGGAATGGTGACCGTACCGTTCTCGGAGACGTTCACGGCTTCGAACACGATCGGCGCGGTCGCGTTCACCACGGCATCACCGCTTCCGACGGGGATCACGCTCTCGTCCGTCGGTGTGCTGAGCGGCACTCCGCTGCAGCCGGGCGCCTTCCCGATCGTGGTGACGGCGACCGATGCGAACGGATGCACCGGAACGAGCGCGACCTACAACCTCACGATCGCCTGTCAGCCGATCGTAGTCACGAACCCGTCGACGACGAGCAGTCCGGCAGGCACGCCGCTCTCCATCAACTTCACGCAAACGGGAGCCGTGGGAGCGGCGACCTTCGCCACGACATCGACTCTGCCGACCGGGTTGACGCTCGCGGCTGACGGAACGCTGTCCGGGACGCCGACGCAGGGAGGTTCGTTCCCGATCGCAGTGACAGCAACCGATAGCAACGGTTGCACGGGAGCGAATGCAGCGTACACGCTGACCATCACCTGCCCGACGATCACGGTCACGAACCCGGCGACAACGACCGCCACCGTCGGAGCCGCTTTCAGCCAGACCTTCACAGAGACGGGTGGAAACGGGACGGTGACGTTCACGACAGCATCTGCGCTGCCGTCGGGCCTCACACTCGCGAATAACGGCACGCTGAGCGGGACACCTGCGCAATTCGGCTCGTTCCCGATCGTGGTGACGGCGACCGATCAGAACGGATGCACCGGGACCGGATCGACCTACACGCTGACGATCGGCTGTCCGACCATCACAGTGACGAACCCGGGTGTGACCACGGGAACGGTGGACTCTCCGTTCAGCCAGACCTTTACGCAGAGCGGAGCGTTCGGCACGCCGGCATTCACCACAACGAGCACGCTTCCAGCGGGACTGACGCTGGCGAGCGACGGCACGCTGTCAGGCACGCCGTCGGTCAATGGAGTGTTCCCGATCGTGGTCACGGTGACCGACAGCGCCGGCTGCACGGGCACCGGAGCGACGTGCACACTGACGATCAACTGCCCGACCATCACGGTGACGAACCCGCTGGTCAACGGCGGGACGGTCGACGCGCCGTTCAGCCAGACGTTCACCGAGACGGGCGCGCACGCAACAGCGACGTTCACCACGGCCAGCACGCTGCCGCCCGGTTTGGTGCTGGCGAGCAACGGACTGCTGGCCGGGACGCCGGCGGCGCCGGGCTCCTTCCCGATTACCGTCACGGTGACCGACAGCAACGGCTGCACGGGGACGAGCTCGACCTATGCGCTGGGGATCGGATGCCAGGGGATCACGGTGACGAACCCGGCGAACGCGACGGGCACCGTGAACGCGCCGTTCAGCGAGCAGTTCATCCAAACGGGCGGCCACGGCACCACGACGTTCTCGACGTCCTCGACACTGCCGAGCGGGTTCTCGCTCGATGCGAACAGCGGCGTGCTGTCGGGGACGACGCAGCAGCACATCACGTTCCCGATCGTGGTCGTAGCAACCGACGCGAACAGCTGCACGGGTTCGAGCGCGACGTACAACCTGATCATCAACTGCCAGTCGATCACTGTGAGCAATCCGCTCAACAACACGGGAACGGTCGCGGTCCCCTTCAGCGAACAGTTCACGCAGACGGGAGCCGTCGGCGGCGCGACGTTCTCCACCGCGAGCGCGCTGCCGACCGGGCTGACGCTCGACGGAGCGACCGGGCTGCTCTCGGGGACGCCGTTGCAGGCGGGGACGTTCCCGATCGACGTCACCGTGACCGACGGCAACGGCTGCACGGCAACGAACACGACGTACACCCTGATCATCGCCTGTAACGTGATCACCGTGACGAACCCGGCGGTCAACAGTGGGACGGCGGGTACGGCGTTCAATCAGACGTTCACGCAATCGGGCGGGAACGGAACGATCACCTGGTCGGAGACTGGCACACTTCCGGCGGGGATCACGCTCGGCAGCGCGACGGGCGCGCTCGTGGGGACGACGACGCAGACCGGATCGTTCCCGATCATCGTAACGGCGACCGACGTGAACGGATGCACGGGGACGTCGAACTACACGCTGACGATCAACTGCCAGACGATCAACGTGACGAATCCCGTCGTGAACGCGGGGACGGCCGGCGTTGCATTCGACCAGACGTTCACGGCCACGGCGATCCTCGGCACGGCGACATGGAACGAAACCGGGACTTTACCGATCGGGATCACGATGAACTCCGCAACAGGACACTTGGCGGGAACGACCACAGAGACGGGCTCGTTCCCGATCACGGTCAGGGCGACCGACACCAACGGCTGCTTCGCCACGTCGAGCTACACGCTGACCATCGTCTGCCAGACGATCACAGTGACCAACCCCGCAACGTCGATCGGCACAGCGGGAGTGGCCTTCAATCAGACCTTCACTGCAACCGGGATTCTCGGCACGGTGACCTGGAGCGAGAGCGGTGCACTTCCCGCGGGGCTGAGCTTCAACACGAGTACCGGCCACCTCTCGGGCACGCCGACGCAGACCGGCTCGTTCCCGATCACGGTCACGGCGACCGACACGAACGGCTGCAGCGGGACCGGCGCAACGTACAACCTGAGCATCGTCTGCCCGACGATCACCGTCGCGCGCAATGGCGGAGGGTCGTTCCCGGCGGCAACGATCAGCAGCAGCTACATGGGCCAGAGCGTGACGGGAAGCGGAAGCAATGGCACACCGCTGTCCTTCGCGTTGACGGGCGGGACGTTCCCGACGGGACTGACCCTCGCGGCGAACGGAGGAATCTCGGGCACGCCGACGGCCACCGGGACGTTCACGTTCACGGTGACAGCGACCGACGCGTACGGCTGCACGGGATCGCAGTCGTTCACGATCGCCGTCAATCCCGTGGCCACCGGCGACAGCTACGGCACGCTGGTGGACAACACCCAGGCGGCGGTAACCGGCGGAACGACGAGCTCGCCTGCTACGCCGTTCGTGGCGTTGACGGGAACAATCATCGGCAACGACCTGCCCTCGGGCGGCGTGACGCTGACGACCGGGACGTTCGGTACAACCGCTGGCGGGAGCGTGACCACCGCCGCGGACGGGACATTCCTCTACACGCCGAAGGCCAACCCGGCTGGCGCGGTGACGACGAGCGACTCGTTCACCTATCAGATCTCGAGCAACACCGGCGGAACGCCGACGCCGACCACGGCCACCGGCACGGTGACTCTCACACTGGCCAATCGCGTCTGGTACGTGAAGAACAACGGTTCGGCGGGCAACGGGCAATCGCAGTCGCCGTTCAACACGCTCAGTGCCGCGATCACCGCGTCAACAACGAACGACACGATCTTCGTCTACCACGGTGACGGAACGACGACGAATCTGGCGACAGCTTCGACGCTGAAGACAGGCCAGAGCCTGATCGGTGAAGGGGCGGGCCTGACGGTCAACACGCATGCGCTGGTCGCCGCGGGCGGGTTCCCGCTGATCGGCAACACGATCACGCTGGCGGGCAGCGTGACCATCAACGGCATCGACATGACCACCGGCGCGAGCACGGGCATCAGCGGTGGAAGCGTCAGCGGAGACACGGTCACGGTGCGCAACCTGACCTCGACCACCGGCACGGCGGTGTCGCTGAACGGGACCGGCGGCACGTTCACCTTCACCAGCGTCTCGGCGAACGGCGGGGCCACGGGCATCTCGCTGATCAACACCACCGGCAGCTTCACGGTGACCGGAGACGGCTCGACCGCGAATTCAGGCGGGACCATACAGAACGAGAAGGGATCCGACCAGAGTACGGCCGGCACCGGCGCCCAGGGAATCGGCCTTTACATGAGCACCGCTCAGAACGTGTCGCTCTCCTGGATGCACTTCCACGACTTCGACAACTTCGGCATTCAAGGCACCTCGGTCACCAATTTCTCCATGGACCACTGTACGGTCGACGGCGCGAACGGTAACAACACCCAAATCAACCCGAACAGCAGCTTGCAGAACCAGGGGGAAGGCTCGGTGCAGTTCTACGATCTGCTCGGGACCTGCTCACTCACGAACAGCACGTTCAGCGGCGGCATCTTCGACACGATCCAGCTTACCGAGAGCACCGGCACGCTCAGCAGTTTGACAATCAACAACTGCACGATTTCCGAGACCAACACCACCAACGGCGGCAGCGCCGTCGAGATATTCGGCCCCGGATCGACTTCGGCCAGCGTGGCTCTCACGTTTACCAACAACACGATCACACAGGCGCACTCCAGCGTGCTGAGCTTCATCCTGAACAGCACCGGGTCGATGAGCGCGACCGTCACAGGAAACACGTTCCGGAATGCGGATCCGAACCCTGCAGGGCATGGAGTGTTCCTGACCTACGCAGGCAGTCACAGTAGCGGGACCGCATTTTCGTTCGACGTTGAGAACAACATCTTCGGCGGATCCAACAGCAACAGCTTCAACTTCACGGCGCTGGCTGTAGGGAAGGCTGTTCCGACGACTCCCGCAATCGTCACTGCCAGCGGGAAGATCATCAACAATACGTTCGGCACTTCTGGCGTTCAGGGGTCATCGACCAGAATCGGCTCCAACTCCGACGCTCTCGAGATTGATTGCGATGGCCAGGGTCCCATGACGGTCCTGGTCAA
>DATIZY010000185.1:0-6787 GCA_035516895.1 Thermoanaerobaculia bacterium
GGGGTCAGAGCTTCAGTTGTGCTTTTACCACTGCGCAGTAGAGCCGGACACGTTCCGAATCTACGACTTGTAGCAAAAGCACAACTGAAGCTCTGACCCCACGATGATGGACCTGTACGAGCCGCTGCTCGAACGCGACGAACCCGCCATTCGCTCCGCCATCCGCGACTTCCGCCGGACGCGCACCTCCGAAGAGCTGTTCAACGCCATCGCCCATTTCGCCGTGCTCGCGTTCGCACCCTCGCAACACTCGAAGCACGCGATGATCGCCTGCGTCTCGGCGTGGGACGTTCGCGAAGACGCCGGCGATCGCTGGGACGACCTGCTGACCGAGTGCGCGATTTACGCCGCGGCGAGCCGCCAGCCGTGGAGCGAGCCGCCGATCACCACTCCGCCCGCGCTCGAGCCCGGGCAGCGCGGCGGCATCGGGGAGCTGCGCGAGGCCGTCGCGACCGGCGATCGATTGCGAGGGGAGCGCTGGCTCGCGCACCGCCTGCGCGACCGCAATCTCTCGCGCGACTTCTTCACCGTCGCCACGGACGACTTCGAAGACCTCGGCCACAAATTGATCGTCGCCGTGAACGCGTGGAGGCTCTCGCAGATGTTTCCAGCGTATCCGACGCTTCGCACCGCGATCTGGGAGATGACGTCGTATCGCGGCGATGCGAGATCGCCCGTCACCGGCGACCTCATCGAGCGGATGATCGCCAGTCGCGGGGAGATCGAAAGCGCACACGCGCTCTTCGTCCTCGATGCGGCGCTGCAGACGGGGGACGCGGAGATCATGAAACGTGTAGGGCCGGCGTTGGCCGGCCACGACCGGCAGAAGCCGGTCCACACACGATTCGAGACGTACCGCCTGGCGCGCGATTGCGGCGCCTGTCTCAAATCGTTCGCCGTTGCGAAACGGCTCGGCGACGCGCGCATCATCGCCGCAGCGAAGGACAATCTCCAGCATGCTCCGTCACTTGAAGATTTTTCTTTCGCTTAGCATTCTCGCCGCAGGATGCGCGACGCTTCCGAGGGCAATCGATCGCGCGGCGGCCGTTCCGCAGATCCGCGGCGCGATCTGGGGCATCGACGTCGAAGACGATTCCGGCCGCGTGCTTTACGCGCGCAACGCGCACACGCTGCTCATGCCCGCGTCGAACCGGAAGCTCTTCTCCGCCGCGACCGACATCGAATGCTTCGGCCTCGATCATCAATTCGATGACGAGCTGTGGCTCGATCGCGCGAACGTCATCATCCGCGGCACGGGCGATCCGTCGCTCGGCGGCCGGTTCAGCTTCGACCGCGCCGCGATCTTCCGCACGTTCATCGACGCTCTTCGCGCGCACGGCATCACCGCCGTCGACGATGTGATCGCCGATGTTTCGGCATTCGATCGCGACACCATTCCCGGCAGCTGGAAATTCGGGAACCTCGGCAGCGACTACGCCGCGCCGGTCGACGCGCTCGCGTTCAACGAGAACACGTGGGGCGACGGCAGCGCGATCGACAATCCCGGCCTCTACGCGGCAGACGAATTTCGCGACGAGCTGCGCGCGGCCGGCATCGATGTGCGGGGCACAACATGGGTCAACACCATCCCGCGCCCGTGGCAGCAGCGAATCGCAATCATCGAATCGCCGTTTCTGTCGCAGCTCGTCGCCACGATGTTGAAAGTCAGTCAGAACCTCTACGCCGAAATGATTTTCAAAGCGACCGACGGCACCTACGACGGCGCCGAGGCGAAAGAACGCGACTTTCTGACGAACGAGGTGCACATCGACGGAGGCGAATTCCGCTTCGTCGACGGATGCGGCCTCGCGCCCGACGATCTCGTCACACCTTCGGCGGTGGTCGCGCTGTTGCGTTGGATGAATTCACCGCAGAGACATGGAGTGTTCTGGGATTTGCTCGCGACGCCGGGCGAGGAGGGGACGCTGCATCGGAGATTGCTGCCGCTCGCTTCGCGGCTTCGCGGAAAAACGGGGACGATCAACGGCGTGAACGCGCTCAGCGGCATCGTGACCGGCGCGCATGGCGGCAATCGTTATTTCTCGATCATCGTCAATCATCACATCGCCTCGTCTTCGGCGGTGACGCGGGCAATCGATGCCGTCGTGAACGCGATTGCCGATTTCTAGTCGCCGGTCAGCAGCGACACCTCGCGCGCGATGTCGCGAAACTGTCGCGCCTCGGACGGGTCGCGATTCAGGCGCCGCTTGATCGCCGCCTCGAACCGCGGATCGAAGAAGGCATCGGGGTCGCCGTCGGGCATCGACAGAAGGATGTGCAACCTCGAAAGATCGGCTGCGATTTGCGAGAGAGATCGATCGGGCAAAGGGGGCCTCCTTACTAGGAGTACCTTTAAAGACATATTTCCCTACCCGAATGGTCAGTGTCCTAGAATGCGCCAGCATGCCGGACGAACAGAAAATCACGCCGCATCTATGGTTTGACACGGAAGCGAAGGAGGCCGCGGAGTTCTACGTTTCCGTCTTTTCGCAACGCGGAAGCGCGAGAATCAAAAGCATCACGACGCTCCGGAACACCCCCTCCGGCGATACCGACTTCGTCGTCTTCGAGCTCCTCGGCCAGGAGTTCATGGCGATCAGTGCGGGGCCGCTCTTCAAGTTCAACGAAGCGATCTCCTTCGTCGTGCAATGCGACTCGCAGGAGGAGATCGATCACTACTGGGCGAAGCTCGCCGCGGATCCCGGCGCGGGCCAGTGCGGCTGGATCAAAGACAAGTACGGGCTGTCGTGGCAGATCACGCCGCGAGTGTTAGGCCGGATGCTTCAGGACAAAGATCCGGCGAAGGTCGCGCGTGTGACCGGGGCGTTTCTGAAGATGAAGAAGTTCGATCTCGCCGCGCTGCAGCGCGCGTACGATGGTAAGTAATTACTTACCGAGCTTCCAGGCGCCGACGGCGGCGAGGACGAGCGCGAGCAGGATCAGGACGCGCGAATCGAGCGTGGGAATGGATCCCGCGAGCGAGACGGCAACTTCGCCTTCGCTCCCACGGAAGACTCCTCCGCCGCTGTAGAACGCCGCGATCGTGTCGGTGGTCGACGGCAGCATCGTGGTCAGCGTCGCCACTCCGGAGGAGTCCAGAGTCGCGGTCCCGAGGACGGTGGCTGACGGCACGGGGCCGGCAGTGCTCGCTGCGAGGAACGTCACCGTGCCGGTGGGAGTCGCGGTGCCGCTGTTTGGCGTCACGGTCGCGGTCAGCGTGACCGGCTGACCGACGGCAGGCGGCGTGGTGCTCACGGCCGTCGTCGTGTCGGTCGTGGTCGGCGCCTGCGCCGTGATGACAACGTCGTTTCCATCACCGCCCTGATAGTCGATCGTGAAGTTCTGAGCGCCGCCGCCGAACGGCATCGTCACGGTGCCTCCCTGCGGCGATCCGATGAACGTGCCGATCACCGGATCGGTGCCGTCGTTCCGGATGATCGTGAATTGCGTACCGGCCGGAACCGAGGCAGCGCTGCTTTCCTGCAGAATCGCGCCGCTCAGGTTGACCGTCCCCGTCACGCTGACCTGGCTGAAATCGGTCGTGCTGTTGATCTCTTCGACGTAAAGGGTCGCGTTGTTGAACGCCAGATTCCTCGTGTTCGACGTTCCGTTCGGAGGCGGTCCCGACGTCAGGCCTCCGACGAACTCTCCGAGAGGACCGTTGATCGTCACATTGCCCACGGTCGCGCCTTTTCCGACCGCCACGATTCCGTTTCCGTTCGCCGTCACCGGGCCGGGATAGACCGTGTTATTGAAAAAGCCGAGGAACGAGTTTTGTCGCCGTGATTGGCGCCGTCGTGCTGTTGGTGCCGTTGAAGTCGACGAACGAATCTGGAGTGAGCGTGATGCTCCCGCTGCCGCTGACCGGGCCGAGGATCAGAATCTGGGAGCTGCTGGCCCCGGCGATCGTCAACGCGGCGCCCGCGAGATCGATCGGTCCGAACTGCGTATTTGCCGTCGAAAACTGCCACGTCTGCGAGGTGTTGAGCGTGATCGGCAAGCTGATTGTCTGCGCCGTGCCGCCGCTGGTCGTGACGCCGCCGGGGCCGAGCGTGATTGCATCTCCGCCGAGCGTGTAGGCACCGCCGGACAGCGTGATCGAGTTGAAGAGGAACGCCGCCGGGAAATCGTTCGTGGTGGTCTGATTTGCGCCGCTCGCGGGAAACACCAGATCGTCGCCGAGCGTCGGCGCCGTTCCGCCCCAGTTGCTTGCGGTCGTCCAGTTGCCGTTCGTCGTGCCGGTCCATGTCCGCGTGGCGGCAAACACCGAAGACGAAAGCAGGGCGATCAAGACCCCGCACCCAACAGACCGCATCGTTCTCTCGGACGGGCGCGGACTATATGCGGCATCGCACGGCTACGTCGAGTCTTTTCCGATCTTCGCTTCTTCCGGCCGGCCCACCCACTCGCCCCATGACAGACAGCGCACGCACGTGAAGACGTAGCTGGCGATGCCGGTGGTCGCGTCCTCGCGCGTGTTCACTTCAACCTCCGACTGGCAGCGGTAGCAGAGGATCGCATCGCCGCGCTGAAGGTTCTCGACCATGCCTTCGACGGCCTGCGGGTAGTACTCGATCTGCTTCGGCCGCTGCGGAATCGTGATCGTCTCTTTTCCCCGCGGGCAGGTGAGGAAGATGTGATCGGCGAACGTCGTCTGCACGAACTCGCCCGACATGTTGACGCCGGGATGCTTCGGGCAGGGAATGGGCTTGTTCGCCCAGAACGCGCGGGCGAGGTCGCGGAGCTGCTCAACTTCGGACGGCATCGGCGGTCGATTTTACACGGAGGAGAGCGCCATCCTGATCGAGCGTCTCGCTCGATCACCGGCTCGCTTCGCCGAGGGAGACGCCCGGCGAGTGCGCGTCGGAGACCCGCGCTCCCTCGATCGCCGCAAATACGCGCATGAAGTTGCCGCCGAGGATTTTTTCGACATCGGAAGGGGAGACGCCGCGATTGAGCAGGCGCTCGGTGATGCGCGGCAGCCCGGCCGCGGTCTGCAGATCGTCGGGCAGCGCGGGAACGCCGTCGAAGTCGCTGCCGATGCCGACGTGCTCGACGCCCGCGACTTCCGCCGCGTGGAGGATGTGATCGACGACGTCCTCGAGCTTCGCGGTCGGGCAGCCGAGCGCCTGGAACCATTTGAGGTACTCGTCCCAATCGGTCGTGTCGTTCGGCAGCTCCTCGGTCCCCCCTTCGCTTTTCGCGGCGCGAGCTCGTCTCTGGGCGTGCATGACGACCTGTGCGACCTCGTCGTTCACGAACGCCGAGAAAAAATTGATCATGCAGACGCCGCCGTTTTTCCCGAGAGCGCGCAGCATGTCGTCGGTCATGTTGCGCGGATGGCGGCAGAGCGCGCGGCAGGAGGAGTGCGTCGCCACGAGCGGTGCCTTCGTCGCCTCCAGCACCGCGTAGAACGCCTTGTCGGAGACGTGTGAGATGTCGACGATCATCCCCATTTCGTTCATTGCGCGGACGACTTCGCGGCCGAAGTCGGTGATGCCGCCGTGCTTGCCCGCATCGCCCGACGAATCGCACCAGTTGTTCGAGTTGACATGCGTCAGCGTCATGTAGCGTGCGCCGAGGCGGTAGAAATCGCGGAGAGTGTCGAGCGAGTCTTCGATCGCGTGGCCGCCTTCGATGCCGATCAGGATCGCCACTTTGCCGCGCTGCTTCGCGTCGCGGATGCCGGCCGAGTCGGTGCAGGACACGAGCTGCTCCGAATTGCGCGCCGCCTCGGATCGAATCAGCTCGATCGCGCGATAGCAGAATTTCGCGGCGCCGCGGCCGGCGTAATACGGCGGAACGTACGCGGCGAAAAAGGATGCGGTGATGCCGCTTTCGACCAGCGTGCGGAGATCGACCTGTGCCTCGGGATCGTGTTCATCGAGGTGGACGTTGTGGCGCAGCATGCGATACGGCGTATCGCAATGGCTGTCGATGATGATCGCGCGCCGGTGAATGTCAGTTGCTGAAATAGCCATCGATGTCTTCGATCCTTCTCCCGAGCTCCTCGACGTCCGCGAAGAGGAATTCCGCTTTGGTCAGCAGCGTGCGATCGAATCCGCCCGACAGCAATGCGACGATCGGCAACGCGCAGCGGTGCGCCGCGAGGATGTCGTACGGAGTGTCTCCCACGGTGAATGTGAAAGCGTCATCTGTGCCGAGCCGTTCGAGCGCCGCGGCGAAAATCTCCGGCGACGGTTTCGAGAACGCGGCGTCGTGTTTCGAAGTCGATCCTCTGAGAAGGCCGCCGACTCCGAGGAGCCGGGTATAGTACTCCACCTCGTCGGGGTTGGACGACGAGGCGAGTGCGAGCTCGACGCCGCGGCGGCGCAAGGTTTCGAACAGATCGCGCACGCCGGGGAACGGCCTCACTTTCGGCATATATTCTCGTTTATATAAATCGTTACGATATTTCCTTACCTGCTCGCCGAGGCGCCGCATGTCCTTCGCGTTGAGGAGATCGGGCACGAGCAGGTCGCCGCCCTTGCCGATCTGGCTGCGGACGATGTGGTAGTCGAAGCGTTTGCCGAAATGATCGAACGCCTCGATCCAGCACTGCGCGTGGAGATCGTTGGAATCGACGAGCGTGCCGTCGATGTCGAAGATGATGCCCTGGAGTTTCACGTGCTCGGCAGTAGCAACGCACAAGCCGGAACGATTGGCGGCGGGTGGCGGGTGGCGGGTAGGTCACCCACCCGCTACCCGCTACCCGCCACCCGCCACCCGCCAATCACGGCGTGGCATTCTCGAGATCGTTCGCGATGTCGATCTCCTCGAACTGCGA
>DATIZY010000186.1:0-10922 GCA_035516895.1 Thermoanaerobaculia bacterium
TCGGTCGCCGCGGCCGCGCGCGTCTTTGAGGTGATCGACCTCGGTCCCGCCGAAGACGACCGCGCGGGGGCTTCGCATCGCCTCCGCTCCGGATCGGTTCGATTCGAGCAGGTCACGTTCGCGTATGGCAAGGGAGACGAGGTGATGCGCGATCTTTCCTTCGCGATCGCCGACGGCGAGATGGTCGGCCTCGCCGGGCCGAGCGGCTGCGGAAAGAGCACGCTCGCGCGCCTGATTGTCGGATTCGACGAACCGCAGCGCGGCGCGGTGGTGCTGGACGGAACGAGCGTGCGCGCGATTTCACGACATGACCTGCGCGCGGCGGTGTGCGTTGTCGAGCAGCAGCCGTATCTGTTCAGCGGAACTCTCCTCGAGAACATTCGCCTCGCGCGCCCCGACGCGCCGCGGATGCTGATCGACGAAGCGATCTTCATGACCGGCATCGACGCGATGGCGGCGGCGCTGCCGCACGGCCTCGACTCGACCGTCAGCGAAGCGGGCCGCGACCTCTCCGGCGGTCAGCAGCAGCGGATCGCACTCGCTCGAGCCATCCTTCGCAATCCGCGCCTTCTGGTCCTCGACGAGGCGATGAGCGCCATCGACAGCGAGAGCGAGGCGGCGACGTTCGGGAACATGCTGCACTGGCTTCGAAAACGGACGGTGATCGTCGTTTCGCACCGGCTGGCGACGGTCGCGCGCTTGCCGCGGCTCCTGGTCATGTCCGACGGCGCGATCGTTGCCGACGACGCGCCGCGACGCTTGCTCGAACACGACCCGCGGATGCGAGCGCTGTTCGCCGATCAGCTCGAGCAGTTCCGCACGGCAGCGCTCTCCGCATGATCGCCCTCTACTCCTTCGCGATCGGCCTCGTCGTGTGGCTTGTGCTGGTCCCGATCGAGCTGCTGCGGATCGCAGCCCGCCGTTCGACTTTGCAAACGCTTGCGGAGCGCCTCGGCCGATTGCACATCGCGGCGCCCAAGCGACGTCGCATCCTGATCCATGCCGTGTCCGCCGGCGAGATGAACGCCGCATCCGCGCTCGTTCACGAGCTGGCGCGGCGCGACTGTTCGTTCGTGCTCAGTGCCGGCAACGCGGACGCGCGCCGGACCGCGCTGCGGATCCGCAGCTATCACAGCGAAGTCGACAGCGTTGTTGCTGCTCCGTGGGATCGCCGCAACGCGATGCGGCGGTGGCTGACAGAGGTGCGATGCGACGCTGTGATCGTCATCGAGACGGAAATCTGGCCGAATCTGTTTGTGACGTGTGGCGAGATGGGGATCCCGCTGGTCATCGCCGGCGCCCGCATCGATCGGCGTGCGTGCGCGCGATACCGAATGCTTCGGTTCTTCTTCGCGGACGTTCTGGCCGCCGCCGAAGCGATCGTCGCGGTCGACGAGGTCGCGAAGCGGCGGTATCTGGCGATCGGCGCCCCGGCCGCACGCGCGACGGCCGGAGGCAATCTCAAGCCCGATGCGTGCCTCATCGTCCATGATGCAGCGGATCGGGTTGCCTGCGAACGCAAAGTCGTCGCGGCAGTCAACACGCATCCGGGAGAAGAAGCGTTGATCGGGAACGCGCTTCGCGCCTGCGGAGATGTCGATCTCGTGTTCGCGCCGCGTCATGTCCGCCGCGCTTCCGCGGTGAGGCGGTCCACGAGAGCGACGGTGGTCGACCGAATGGGAATGCTCGCGCGCGTGTATGCGAATGCTGACGTCGTGATCATCGGCGGCACGTTCGTCGACGCCGGCGGCCACGATGTCTTCGAAGCGGCGCGCGCCGGCTGCGCCATCGTGGTGGGACCCCACATCGATAGCATTTGCGATTCCGTCACGGCCATGCTCGAGAGAAATGCAATCCGCACGGCCACCGCGGAATCATTGCCGCGGGTGGTGGCGTCGCTGCTGAACGATGCAGCGGATCGCGAACGGCTGAGGGAAAATGCGCGCGCCTTCGCTGCTTCGCGCAGCGGCGCGGCTGCGCGATGCGCGAACCTCATCGAGGCCCTCTTCGCGCCGAAAGCGAAAGCAGGATGCGCCATGTAATTGGAACCGAGAGCCGAGTAGCTCGATCTTTCATTCCGAGCCGAGGGGCTCGAATGGCGGCGTCCGCCCGACGGCTCATCGCGGCGATCGCAGTGGTGGTCGCTGCGCAGGGTATCCGCAACAATTTCACAGCGACGCCCATCGCGATCCTCGGACTGGTCGTCGCCGTGTCCGTTTTCTGCTTTGCGTTCTCCATGATCGGCAGCCGTCAGCCAGCCCGTGCGCGATCCGCAGCGTGAGCGACGCCTTCGCCAGGATGACCGCTCTCACGCATTTCAGCGTGAAAAAGTGCGAAGCCTGCGACGGGCGCAGACAGCGAATCGCATGCGATGGCGCCTGCGCACAAGAACAAGTCGCCGTATGCGTCGCGGAGCGCTCGGCCATTCCGGCGCTCACGGACGACGGAGATCAAAGCCTACCGGGATGGGACAGGGATGCGCTTCGCGATGCAGAGTTACGAATTCTGGTGGAGCTGAACGGGCTCGAACCGTCGACCTCCTGAGTGCGATTTCCGCGTTTGTCTCGAGACAGACGCGGACACCTCCAGACTCAATATTTTGCAACCGTCCGGACTTGTCCGCATTCGTCCGGCGAGTGTGAACTCGACGCGGAACTAGACACTTTGATCACTGACATCAACGGCTTCGCTTGACAGATTCCACGGCACTCCGTACCCTCTCCGACTCGCTATGACGTATCTCGACTCACGCTGTGCCAGCTACCTTAAGGCGAACTTCCATGAAGGTCGTCCCGAGACGCATCCCTAGGGTCGCTCTCCATCCGTATTCAAACCAGCGATCCGGAAACGGGTCGCTTTTTTTTGGTTCGAACTCATGCTCTTCACGATCACAACGACACATCAGCCGGCGACCGACCTCGGATTCCTCCTACATAAAAATCCTGCTCGGCTGCATCGGATCGAGCTCGCTTTCGGCGATGCCTATGTCGCATATCCCCAGGCGACAAGCGAACGCTGCACGGCGGCTCTTATCCTCAACGTCGACACCGTCGGCCTGGTCCGAAAAAAGGGCGGCGAGTCGCTCTTCCAGTACGTAAACGATCGACCGTATGCCGCAAGTTCGTTCCTGAGCGTCGCGATCGTGAAGGCATTCGGTACCGCGCTCTCGGGCCGGAGCAAAGACCGCCCCGAACTCGTGACTGTTCCGCTGCCCCTGGAGCTGCAGCTAACAGCCGTTCCATGTCGTGGCGGAGAGACGATTCTCCGGCAGCTTTTTGAGCCGCTCGGGTATGCCGTGGAAGCCGAACAGCTTCCACTCGATCCGAAGTTTCCCGCATGGGGCGGCAGCCGTTACTTCAACGTCGCCCTGCGCGGAACGCTAACGGTGCATGACGCGCTATCGCACATCTACGTGCTCGTGCCGGTGCTCGATTCCGCGAAGCATTATTGGGTCGGCGACGACGAAGTCGAAAAGTTGCTTCGTCACGGCGAGGGATGGCTCGCTGCTCATCCGCACCGCAACGCGATCGCACGCCGTTACCTGAAGAACAAGAAAGCCCTTGTTCGAGAAGCCGTCCAAAGGCTCACGCAACAAGACGTGGAGGAAGAAGACCAGAATCAGGAGGAGAAGGCAGCCGAGGAAGCAGGCATCGAGAAAAAGATCAGTCTCAACGAGCGCCGCATGACGACCGTTCACGAAACACTGAAACAACGCGGCGCAACGACGGTGGTCGACCTCGGATGCGGCGAAGGCCGTCTGCTTCGCGAGTTGATGAAGGACCGGTCATTCACTCGGCTCGCGGGCATGGACGTGTCGACGCATGCGCTCGAAATCGCTCGCGAGAAGTTGCGAGTCGATAATCTACCGTCGCGGCAAAAGGAGCGCCTGACCCTGTTTCAAGGTTCTTTGATGTATCGCGACAAGCGCTTGCGCGATTACGAAGCAGCAACGGCGGTTGAGGTCATCGAACATCTCGACTCTCCCCGCCTGAGTGCCTTCGAACGCGTAGTCCTCGGTGAAACACGTCCGAGACTGCTCATCGTCACGACTCCGAATGTCGAATTCAATGTCCGGTGGGAAACATTGCCCGCCGGAAAAATGCGCCATCGCGATCATCGATTCGAATGGAGCCGCGCGGAGTTCACGACTTGGGCTGAGCGTGTCGCGGCGCAGTACGGGTAGCATTTCAGTGGATGCCTGTTGGGGATATCGACCCCGATGTCGGCCCGCCAACGCAGATGGGTGTGTTCACACGGACCAACGGATGAAGATCAAACTTCCCGAACTCTCGCTCGTCGTTCTTATCGGAGCCTCTGGCTCCGGGAAGTCTTCGTTTGCGCGTCGCCTCTTCAAATCGACGGAAATTCTCTCGTCGGACTTCTGTCGCGGCCTCGTTTCCGATAATGAAAACGACCAAACCGCCTCGAACGATGCTTTTGACTTGCTTCACTACATTGCGCGCAAGCGGCTGGAACGCGGTCAACTGACGGTCATCGATGCGACCAATGTCGAGGCGATCTCGCGGAAGCACCTCGTTGAGATTGCACGGGAGTTTCACGCGTTGCCCGTCGCCATCGTCCTCAACGTTCCCGAGAAGGTTTGCCACGACCGCAACACGTCACGTCCCGATCGACAATTCGGACCTCACGTCGTGCGTCGCCAGGTCGGTTCACTGCGCCGCTCGCTTCGCGGTTTGAGTCGCGAGGGCTTTCGCTATGTGTATGAACTTCGCGATGTAAACGACATCGATCAGTCGGAGATCGTTCGTGAGCCGCTTTACAACAATCGGAAGCACGAACATGGACCCTTCGACATCATCGGCGACGTGCACGGTTGCTTCGACGAGTTGGTCCAACTCCTTCAGACTTTGGGCTACGAAGTGGCGACGGACACTCCGTTCGCACGGCATCCGCTTGGTCGCAAAGCGATCTTCGTCGGCGATCTAGTCGACCGAGGTCCGATGACGCCGGAAGTACTCGAGCTCGTGATGAATATGGTCGAGCAAGGAACTGCGCTCGCGGTCCCGGGGAACCATGATACGAAGTTGCTTCGGAAGCTCCGAGGAAAGGACGTCCGGCTTACGCACGGGCTCGCCGAATCCATCGAACAGCTCGAAAAGCGAACGCCCGAGTTCCGGGAGCGCGTCGCCACCTTCATCGATTCGCTTGTGAGTCACTACGTGCTCGATGAAGGAAAGCTCGTCGTCGCACACGCGGGCATGAAGCAGGAGATGCAGGGCCGCGGATCAGGAAAGGTCCGCGAATTCGCACTCTACGGCGAAACGACTGGAGAGACCGACGAGCAGGGCCTGCCGGTTCGCTACAACTGGGCCGCGGACTATCGCGGTCGCGCCATGGTCGTCTATGGCCATACGGCGGTTGCGGATGCTGAATGGCTGAACGGAACGATCTGCATCGATACTGGATGCGTATTTGGCGGGCGATTGACTGCGCTCCGGTACCCGGAGAAGGAACTCGTTTCCGTGCAGGCGCGACGGATGTACTACGAGCCAGTGAGGCCCATCAGCAGAAACGTCAACGAGGCTCACATTTCCCTGTCGGCGCAGCAAGTCAATGATGACGTTCTCGATCTCGACGATGTGTCGGGCAAGCACATCATCGAAACGCGTTTAAAGCAGAACGTCACTATTCGCGAGGAGAACGCAATGGCGGCGCTCGAAGTGATGAGCCGCTTCGCCGCCAACCCGAAGTGGCTGATTTATCTCCCGCCGACGATGTCGCCATCCGAAACGACGAAGCGCGAGGGCCTCCTCGAACATCCCGACGAGGCTTTCGGCTACTACCGTAACGAAGGCATCGAGCGCGTCGTGTGCGAGGAGAAGCACATGGGTTCGCGCGCAGTCGTGATCGTCTGCCGCGACGAAGAGGTCGCGCGCCATCGTTTCGGAATTGCGGACGAAGGCATTGGGATCGTGTATACGCGAACCGGGCGGCGATTCTTCGGCGACGCAATGCCTGCGCTCGAGGCGGAGCTTCTGGCACACCTGCGCGACACGCTTACGCGTAATAGTGCCTGGGATGCTTTCTCGAGCAACTGGTTCGCCTTCGACTGCGAGCTGATGCCGTGGTCCGTGAAGGCTGACGAACTCGTTCGCGGCCAGTACGCGTCCGTCGGATCGGCAGCCGGCGCCGCGATCGGCGCGTCCATGGAATTGCTCCGTCGGACAGCGGAACGGGTTGCTGACGCCGAGCCGCTTCGCGAGATCTTCGAGGCCCGCGCAGCAATGGTCCAACGTTATGTCGACGCGTACCGGCGCTATTGCTGGCCGGTGAATTCACTCGCGGAGGTGCGACTCGCGCCGTTTCATCTGCTCGCTTCAGAAACTGCGGTCCACGTCGATCGCGATCACGTCTGGCACATGGAGTCCATCGCCGCGATGACCGCGGGTGACGAGAAGGGTGTGTTTGTTCGAACGCCGTATCGCGTCGTCGATCTCAGTGACGAAGCGAGCGTCGCCGACACGGTCGCGTGGTGGGAAACAATGACCTCGGCGGGCGGTGAAGGCATGGTCGTGAAGCCCTTCGACTTCATCGTCCGCGGAAAACACGGAGTGGTTCAGCCCGCGATCAAGTGCCGAGGACCCGAGTACCTCCGAATCATCTATGGACCGGAGTATTCGGCGCCGGAGAACCTGCCGCGCCTGCGAAGTCGTCGAGTCGCCGGTAAGCGGTCGCTTGCAGCGCGGGAGTTCGCGCTCGGCATCGAGGCCCTGCAGCGGTTTGTCAGTCGCGAACCGCTGCGACGCGTGCATGAGTGCGTGTTCGGCGTTCTCGCCCTCGAGAGCGAGCCGGTAGATCCGCGCCTATAAAAACTTGTGATCAACGGTGAGCTATCGATCTAGCGTGACGATGGGGCTGTTTCGGTGGATGATTATGTCGTTCCGGTGATGCCCTTATGCGAGTGGAGATCAAGCCGCAGTTGCTGACGTGGGCGCGCGAGCGCTCGATGATCGAAAACGAGGTGCTCGAAAACCGCTTTCCGAAACTCCACGAGTGGGAGAGTGGCGAGCGCAAACCGACCCTGAAGCAACTTGAGAACTTTGCTCAGGCTACTCACACACCGGTCGGCTATTTTTTCTTGGACCGCCCGCCCGTTGAGGAGATGCCAGTTCCGGATTTCCGAACGATGCACGGCGAGCGTCGCCGACGACCAAGCGCCGACCTTCTCGATGCAATTTACCTCTGTCAGCAACGGCAGGACTGGTACCGCGAATTCGCTCGATCGATTGGCGAACGACCGCGCGCCTTCGCAGCCTCTCTGGCGATTACGGAAAACCCCGCGCGCGCAGCAGCGACGATACGAGACGTACTCGGTTTTGAAGTGGAGGAGCGGCGACGCTTACCGACATGGACCGATGCCCTTCGAAAATTCGTCGAACTGGCGGATGCCGCTGGCATCTTGGTGATGGTTAGTGGCGTCGTTGGAAGCAACAACCATCGAAAACTGGACCCGGAAGAATTTCGCGGGTTCGCACTCGCTGACCCGATCGCGCCACTCGTTTTTGTCAACGGCTCGGACACGAAAGCAGCTCAGATGTTCACCCTCGCACACGAGATCGCTCACATCTTCCTCGGACAGTCCGCTGTGTCCGATGCGCAGCCATCAGTTACGCCCGAGGACCGCGTCGAACGGTGGTGCAATCAAGTCGCGGCCGAGCTGCTCGTTCCAGCGCAGATGCTGCGTGACGACTACGACGAACGTGCCGACATTTACTCCGAGATGCAAAGGCTCGCTCGGCGCTTCAAGGTGAGTACGTTGGTCGTCCTTCGCCGGATTTTCGACATCGGCGGCCTAACTCTTGTGCAGTTCCGACACGAGTATGAAGCCGAACTGCGGCGCCTGCTCGAACTGCCAGTCGGCAGCGGAGGCAACTTCTACCTGACTCTTGGCGCGCGCGCGAGTAAGCGTTTCGCGCGTGCCCTCGTTGTCAGCACGCTCGAAGGACAGTCTTCCTTCACCGAAGCCCTGCGCCTCCTCGGATTCAAGAGAATGTCGACGTTTCGAGAACTGGGACAGAACCTCGGGCTAGCGGTCTGATGCCGTATCTCCTCGACGCCAACGTCTTCATTCAAGCAAAGAACCTTCATTACGGCTTGGATTTTTGTCCCGCTTTCTGGGATTGGCTGATCGATCGCCATAACGCCGGTGTCGTCTACAGCGTCGAGAAAGTTTCGGGCGAGTTGATCGCGGGTGCAGACGAGCTTGCACAATGGGCAGCGAGTCTGCCCGCTGCTTTCTTCTTGACGCCAGATCCATCGGTCGCGCCATCACTCACGACCGTTAGCCGATGGGCTACATCCGGTCAGTACGAGCCGGCCGCAATCAGCACATTTCTACAAGTGGCCGACTACTATCTCGTCGCGCAGGCTCACGCAGGCGGGTACACGGTAGTCACACACGAACGTCCCTCAGCGACGACGCGGCGTATCAAAATCCCCGATGCATGCATCGGAGTTGGCGTGGCGTTCATGACACCGTTCGAGATGCTTCGTCGCGAGCGCGCCAGGTTCATTCTCGGCACGCCGTAATTTGCCAAATCGAACCGGCGACCTCCTGAAATCGCGACGAAAAGCCCCTCGTAAGTGATTGAAAAATCGTGAGGCGTTTCGCCAAAACTAGACGCGGAACTAGACACTCGCAAACTTACTTGCGAGCCCAAACATCGCGTAAGTTGTTGAAGGGAGTGGTGGAGCTGAACGGGCTCGAACCGTCGACCTCCTGAGTGCGATTTCCGCGTTTGTCTCGAGACAGACGCGGACACCTCCAGATTCAATATTTGACAGCCGTCCGGACTTGTCCGCATTCGTCCGGCGAGTGTGAACTCGACGCGGAACTAGACACTGGAAAAAGGATGATCGGCTCGGTGCAAAGCATCGCGTGACTCATCTGCCCTCAATTGCTCGATCAGCGATGAAGTCTTCGTGTCGCGGCGCCGCTTCCACCCGAGTCGCCGTCCATCCGATCGTTACGACCCACACCATGTAGGAGAAGAACGCGATCCGCGGCGGCCAGCCGATATTGACGCCGGGACCGTATGCGCCCGGGCCGTGCGGGGCAACGAACAAAACGGAGTAGACGACGAATGCCATGAAGCCGCAAAGCGGCACGAATGCTGTGGAGAGCAGCGCCCGCCGCGCCGACGCCCACGCGGGGTTCGTGACGAGGCTGATGTTGATGAGCAGCGCGGCGAACGGGAGAAGGACGAGCTGAGTCGTGCCGAATACAACGTGAAGTGTCCCGCGCGCCGACAGCGGCGGACGGAGCGGCATCGGGTCCGTTGTGAAGATCGACACTCCGACGGCACCGATCACACAAAGGAAAAGAATGAACAGTCCGGCGCGGCCGAGCCGGCCGCCCAGCTGCGACCTGAGAGCTATGAGAAGCGCTGCGTAGCTGACCGCTGATACAAAAAATGCGAGCGACATCAGCCATCCGTAAGGACCGATGGCCCACTCGCTGATCGTGTGCCACGACGGGTCGAGATCCGGCCGCAGAAGGATCAGCCCGATCAGCAGCAGTTGATAGATGATGATTGCCCCGATCGCCACGCGCGCTGGCTGCGTCGGAATCGCTGACGGTTTGCTCTCGTCGACCATTGCTATCGTCATGATGTTCTCCTCGAATCCCTCTGGTCGCGCTCAGGAGTGTTGCAGCATTCGCTCGAGCCGGGCATAGCTCGCTTCCATTCCGCCTTCCATCCCACTCGCGAGCATCGCTGCACGTGTCTTCGCGTCGGGCAACGTCATCCGGACGGTCATCAACGTCCCGGTTCGGTCAGCCTCGAATCGCGTATCGACATGGTTGTCTGGTGTCGGATCCGGCAGATGCATTCGCTCAACGTGAACGATGTGGCTGTACGGTTGGAGGTCGATGTACTCTCCGGTGAGATGAAAGCCGTGGCCATTCCCGTCCGACCACTCGTATCGGATCCTGCCACCGGGCCGCGCCTCGCTTATGCAGACGGGCATCGTCCATCCGTCGGGACCGAGCATCCACTGCTGGATTAGCGCCGGTTCCGTGTGCGCGCGGTAGACCGATTCGGGGGATGCGGCGAAGGACCGCGTGACCACGACGTGCGTGTCGCCCTCGGTTTGCAATGTCATCTTTTTCATCTTTGTGCTCCTTTTCTTCTTCTCGCGTTCTCCATTACGGCCAGAAGTTTGTCCAGCCGCGCATAGTTTTTTTCCAGAGCCTTGCGCAGCATCGCCAGCCACTCATCCATCGCTTCGATGCCTTCCTTCGCGATCCGGCGTGGCCGTTTCGTTCCTTCGATGCGTGTGAGGACGAGGCCGGCATCTTCGAGCACCTTCAGGTGCTGCGAAATCGCCGGCTGTGTCATCTCGAACGGTTCGGCCAGCTCTCTCACCGTCGCTTCGCCGCTGGCCAGACGAGCGAGAATCGCTCGACGCGTCGGATCCGCCAGAGCGGCGAATGCGGCATTCAGGCGGGTCGCTTCATTCATAATCTATAGCTTATATAAGCTATTACTGATTGTCAAGTGGGTTCGGCTGTTCGCTGGGGCATCCGGACTTGTCCGGTTTCGTCCGGCGGCACGCCGCGGCGCGCATGCGGCCCGACGTTGATCCGCGGGCGTGGACTCTTCGTCGTCCATTCCGATCGTTTGGTTGAAAAACAATCGGCGCGAACACCGCCCCGCGCGAATCTTTCGGACGATGCCTCGCCGGCTGTTCATCCTCATCCTCGCGACTCTCCTGTTCCCCCATCGCGCCTATTCGGCTTCAGACGGTGGGGTGCAAGGAGTTATCGCGGACGACGTGGGAGGTCCGCTTCCTCAGGCTCACGTTTCCGTCCAGCGGCGGGATGGATCGATCGTGAAGTCGACCGAGAGCGGCGGCATGGGCTTCTACAGCATCGGCGAACTGCCGCCGGGCGACTACAC